>NZ_JAFLMY010000029.1:0-49773 GCF_017313375.1 Agrobacterium sp. Ap1 | reverse complement strand
AACAACCGGGCCGAGAATTCTCATGTGCCGCTGCGAAAGCGGGAGCGGATGATGCAGGGTTTCCGATCACCAGGAGGCCTTCAGCGCTTCGTGTCTGTCTTCTCCGCCGTTCGTAACCACTTCGTCCAAACCCTTTCGCAACGCTCCGCATTCCAAAACCGCGTTCACCGTATCCAGGCGATCGCAGAGTGGAAAGTTGCAGCCGAAGCCATGGCCTGAGATCGATCCTCAAGGCAGAAGTCTCCCACGCATCCGAATTCAAGTTAAAGTGACATCGCCCGCTTATGAGACATGCGGGCTGAAGGGAGGATTTCTAATAGCGGAAAGCTTGGTAGTGTCGGTTGGCCATGCGACGGGTACCTGCGCGGTCCCCGACCCCCAGCAGCCGATGTCCGGCTTCACTTGAAACGAAGAAGCCAGCGGTCTTGCTGGCTTGGTTTAAGGTCAATCCTCATCATGCCCGAGGCCATAGCGTTCCCTGGCTTCTGGCGAAGCTAACATTTCCCGCCCGTGCTTCAGATTGAACTGGGTTACAAGCTGTGCTTCTTCCGTCATCATGCCCATGCCTTCGATGATTGCCGCCTGCCATGACGGACCCCGCCCCCAGGCTTCACCGAATGCCGTCGCGATGAGGTCCCGCCTGTAGAATTGTCGCATACCAAGCAGCAAAAGCTCAGCCTGCTTGATGTCTTTCTGGCGCTTTGCTTCGCCACCAGCATCATTTTGGCGCCGACCTGCAATAATCATTTTATGCACGGCATATCGCTCGGGCGATGGGACAACGACCGTGATGCCGGGACCGTATAAAAGGACTGAGCGTACCGGATCACGGATCAGGAAATCCATGAATCTCAAAGGTTCCGCCGCGGCGCCCCCGAGGGCGGGCATTTTTGCCGGCTCGTCGGCATATTCCTCGCTCCCTCTGTTTGTCGTTAGAAACTCGACGCGATAGCCGGCCAGGTTTCGGAAAGCATTTGATCGCGGCGAACCAGAGATGTGGGGGACGGCTCGAAATGAGGGATCGAGATCTTGCAGGAGGCTAAGGATTGGGGGGAGCGTGTCCGAGACTTCCGCGGAGATCGCATAATCCTGGGCAATGTCAGCATCGCCGGTAAGGACTGAGGCCATTGGTAGACGGACACCCAGATAGGATGAATAGCACTGGAACGCGACTGTTCCAACGAGGATACCTCGCAGTCGGAATAGGCCGGCTTTAGCGAGCACCTCAACGACATCACCAGTGAAGGGATCCGGAGCGATCAAACCCGCATCTCGTGTCAAAACGGACACGATCTTTCGGCGGCCCTTGTAGTCGGCTTTCTCTCTTTTAAAGTCTTCAACCCGCGCCGAGATGTCGGGATCATCGGCGGGACCTACGTACTTTCTTTTTTGCCCGCCCTCACCATTTGGTTGATCGAAATACCAGTATTTGCGATCGTCGACTTTGACGGAGACGAAACGACCAACTGGTGGGAAATCCTCGGACCAGGCGTCGTCGAACGCTCTTTGTTGAAGCTCCGCGATCATAGTGCGGAAGACCATGTCGATTTGTTTCACGGTGCTGCCTTTATATCATTTATGCAATTCTAGTATAGTGAGGCTTGCGCGCACCCGGCCGCGGGAAGCCCATATCTGGGCGCAAGCTATACTATTTTCGCGAAGATAATATAGTCCTTAGTGATGGCTCTGTGAATTCGTTTCTCAAAGATGTCGCTGTTCAGCGTCATTCGGTTGTCGATGTTTTGGAAGACCGCAGCGTCGAGAGCGCAAGATCTTGGTTGCAAGAGCGTCCGACAATCAAGGTCGTGAGCCGAGATCGCTGTGGTTTGTATGCTCAGGCAGCGCGAGAGGGCGCGCCTCAGGCCCGCCAGGTGGCTGACCGTTTTCATCTGGTTCAAAATCTGAAGGAGGCAATCAAGGAGCAGATCAGCGTTTATGGTCACGCCCATGTTAGGCCGATACTCTCCGAAGATGCTATCGCCAGCGCGAGGTCACAACAACGCCGTGCCCGCTTGGCGCACAGGCAATCTCGTCAGGAGATATTCGAGATGCTTCAAGCTTTGCGGCAGCAGGGCCTCACCTACAGCGAGATCGCAAGGCGGACCGGATATGAGCGTCGCAGCATCGCGAATTGGCTTACTTCCAGCGCACCTCGAGACAGAAACCGGGCAGCGCTGAATAAGACATCGCCACTCTATTTTGAAGCTTTCCTGGCTGAATGCTGGAAAGATGGAAATTGGGTTGGGCGCCATCTGTTTTACGACATCAAGAACCGCGGTTATACCGGCAGCCGCTCAAATCTCGAGCGCTTGCTGAAAGTGTGGCGTGAAGTCGAAAACATTCAACTCGACGAGCCGCCTCCGGAAATGGATGTTTCAGAACCCGTCCGCGATCCTGATACAGGCCATATGATTTCCTCCGTGGTGGCCGCAGCTTTGTGCATAAAACCGCGCGGCCTGCTGACAGATCTTCAGGCCAGAAAGGTCAATGCATTGAAGCAGGGCTCTCGAGCGTTCGCGATTATGCGTGGCTTGGCTATGCGCTTCAACGGCATCTTGCGCAGCACGAGCTCGCAGGCACTGGATGAATGGATCGACGATGCCGTCGACACCGAGCTCACGGCAATCATGCGTTTCGCCAGCGTTTTGCGCCATGATATTGATGCCGTAAAAAATGCAATCGAACTCCCCTGGAGCAACGGTCAAGCCGAAGGTCAGATCAACCGCCTCAAGGTACTGAAGCGAGCAATGTACGGTCGCGCCGGCCCGGAACTGATGAGGGCGAGAATGATGCCGCTGAATTGCAGAAAGTGAGGATGAACCCTTTATTATTAGACGCGTGCCCATCCCGTGCTACGAGACGTGGGCGAGCAAATCCGCAACCGAATCAATCACTAGCTTTGGCCGGAACGGGTAGCGCGCAATTTCTGCTCTGTCGGCAATGCCACTGAGGACGAGCACGGTGTGCAAGCCTGCCTCGATGCCGGCAACGATGTCCGTATCCATGCGATCGCCAATCATGCCGGTACCTTCTGAATGCACGCCGAGTTTGTTGAGGGCAGAACGGAACATCATAGGGTTTGGCTTGCCGACTATATAAGGCTCGCGGCTGGTCGCACGCGTGATCAGTGCCGCGACGGCGCCCGTTGCGGGAAGAGCGCCTTCGGCGCTCGGTCCTGTGGCATCAGGGTTTGTTGCGATAAACCGGGCACCCATATTGATCAAACGAATGGCTTTGGTGATTGCCTCGAACGAGTAGGAACGGGTTTCGCCAAGCACGACATAGTCGGGATCGGTGTCGGTCATGATGAAGCCCGCCTCGTGGATGGCAGTGGTCAGCCCGGCTTCTCCGATAACAAATGCTTTGCCGGCAGGGGTCTGGTCCTTAAGAAAAGCAGCCGTTGCCAACGCCGAGGTCCAGATGCGCTCTTCCGGCACCTCCAGTCCACTGTTGTGCAACCGGGCACTAAGATCGCGAGGCGTATAGATCGAATTGTTGGTCAGGACCAGGAACGGTGTATCGGTCGCTCGCCAGTGCTGTATGAGTTCGACCGCGCCTGGGATTGCCTTGTTTTCATGCACCAGTACGCCGTCCATATCGGTCAACCAGGATTTTATATTATGTCTGCTCACCTTCAGAGAGCCTCCTCGGCTTTAACTTCGAAACGGGATAATTTCGCTGTTCCGAACGCGGTTGTAAGTGCCACGTCGGTTGCGTCACGACCGGTCGCCATCAGAATTCGGCCGACGCGCGGCGTATTATGTCTGGCATCGACTGTATGCCAATGTCCACCCAAGTAAACTTCGAACCAGGCACTAAAATCCATCGGATTCGGGTCCTTTGGCACGCCGATATCGCCGAGATATCCGGTGCAGTAACGGGCTGGTATATTCATGCAACGGCACAGCGTTATGGCGAGATGGGCGAAGTCACGGCAAACGCCCACGCGGTCCGTATATCCACCAAAAGCCGTCCGAAGGGGATCAGCTTTCTTATAATCAAACTTGATATGGCCGTGCGCGAAATCGAGAATTGCCTTCACTCGTGGCCAGCCGAACGGGGTGGAAGAAAATTGCGCCCACGCAAAGTCAGCCAGATGATCGGTATCGCAATAGCGGCTGCCAAGTAGATAGACCAAGACGTCGTCGGGCAGATCCTTGATCTCATGCTGGCAGGCGTTTTGTGGAATGGGATCCGGCAGACCGCCGTCATAGATTTCGAACTCAGTCGATATCGTCGTAAGCCCGGCTGGCGCAACAATTCGGCTACAGGCATTGCCGAAGCCATCGATATAACCCCATGCCTCGATCGCTCGGTCGAAATTCAATGTCTGCTCGGTCAGTAGATCCGCGCGCCGGGACGGATGAATATTCAGGACGAGTAACATTGGGGTGGATCGGTCGCACTCATATCCAAGATGGAAGCCGGCACGTATTTTCATCATAAAATCCCTTCGCGCCGGCGAATTGCCGTGAGACTTGGTTGTGCTGCAACGTTGGGGTGAGCAATGCGTTCCAATCAGCTGATCTCGGCTAAGATACGAGCGTCCGTGGTGACATTGACTTGGACGGACATGCTCTCGTAGTCGGCGGCTGTTCCGTCGTAACTTCCCCACAGAGGCATCGCTTGCTTCGGATCGCGCGCCACGCCAACACGGATGAGATCACGGTTGCCGACGATACCATTGGTGGGGTCAAACTCCGCCCAACCTGCGCCGGGCAAATAAATCTGGCACCACGCATGGGTGGAGCCGCCGCCGAGAGTGGTCGATCCGTCACGGTCTGGAACGTAAATATAGCCGGTGACGAATCTTGCCGCGAACCCAAGTGATCTTGCGGCCTCCATCATCAGCAGCGCAAAGTCGCGGCATGTCCCTCGACGAAGCCTAAGTGTCTCGGTCGGCGCTTGCGTTCCATGCTCGTGTCGTCGGGCATAGACGAAACCCTCATGAATGGCGTAGCACATCGTCATCAGTAGATGACCAGTGTCGGTGGACTGTCCGATCCGCACGAATTGCCGCGCCCATTTGCTTACCTGGTCATCCGGGTCGGCATAGTGGCGTTGGATGGTTCGCTCTAGGTCAAGCGCTTCGTCTGTGTCGTATGAAAAAGGATAGGTCAAAGCCTCCTCGTCAATCTGCAGATCGATTGCGACGTAAGGCGTATGGTCAAGCCGAATGATGGTTTCGAAACGAAGCTCATCTGCGGGCTGCGCAAACCCGATCACCGCGACACAATTTCCAAACACGTCGTGGATCCAGCGAATGTATTTTGGTTCCGGGTCAATCAGGAGACGGGAACTGAGCAATGTCTGATCGAAACTGTCCCTTGGTCTGAAAAGCAGCTTGTGGTCTCCGAACTCGACCGGCCGCTTATAGCGATAAGACGTGATGTGTCGGACGGAAAATATAGTCATCGATCACCGATGCGGTTTGTGAGGTCCAGGCCGAGTTATCACCTTTAACACTCACGGAGAGCAGATGCATCGTTGCATTCCCCCTAACTGCTTCATGACCTCGCCGAACAGATCGAGCAATTGCTCATGATGGTACTCCTGGTCTGCCTTGGATCCATTGCAGCACGTGGCCGGCTTATGGCTCACCATCGATTGGCGGCTGATCGTTGTCGCTGTTCTCGCGCGTTCTGGTTCGCCCTTTGTTGGGTTGGATATCTTTTATAGGATCAGGACAATTTCACGAAGAGGAGATCATAATCGCTGTATCCGGCATCCGCGGTCTTAAGTCTATCTATTATCTTGTCTATGCGACTGCTCATGCGGAATTCCTAGGTGCGGAGACCGTCTGGGCGACCGTGCTTTTAATCGTCGTTGCGTCAATTTTCATTCATGGTGTTGCCGTCACACCAACAATGAGAGGGATCGATGATGGACGGTCAAGCAGGCAGATCAAAGCATAGCGAATTCAAACAACGAGCCGAGGATTCGTTTCTCTGAAAGGCAGGGGAAAACACACGGCCGAATTTTCTAATGTTGGTAGACCCAAGGTTCTACGAGCCGATTGTGCCGGTCTTGCCGCTTGGGAACGATTTCCAACGACAACCGGTCGTCAATCCAATCCCGCAGCATGTCTTCCCTGTCGAGGAGCTTCCGTCTCGCTTCTCCGTCACGCTCGCACAGGAGAGCTTCCTTAATGCCGAGGATTGCTGCGCGTTCGGACATTATCTTGGCATGCATGTGTACCCAACGCAGGAACTGGAGGGCCGACGGGGGTCACGTGCCAAAGATCTGCCTAAAGCTCGGCATAAGATCGCGCAACCTCCGGCTCCGCCAGGTTCGAGCCATGCCAGATCGCCAGCGGCAATGGGTCTGTCATCCCGCAGAGAATCTCGGCGATGTAGCCGGCGGCAATAAAGGCGCGTCTGAGGGTCGTTGCGGCTTGTACCATGCGGCCGGCAGCGATTTCGATCAGCGCAGCCTCGTATTGATAGGGCGGAAGTGATCCCCTTCCTTTTTCAGGATACGGGATGCGCGCGTGGCTTCACCGGCGCGCAGATACTCTGATGTTATCAAAAAGCGAATCCCCTGATTGTCGTTCGGGTTCCACTTGAGCATGCCCTGCATTACTTCGATCGTCCGTTGCCGTCTGCCCAAGGTGTTGGTGGCAAAGCGCCACTCCTTAAGCGGCGCGTAGAAATGGCCGGTTTTCAAGCCAACCCCATTCAAATCACGCTACGGTATGTGGAGGGGAACTCGCGCAAGCCTTTGAAGGCCGCATGGCGAAGCTCTCCGTAGGCAGTCCAAGAGCGGAACTATCTCGTCAACGCATAGCTCTCGTGGCTCAGCCACTCGTTGACCAGCCTCTCGCTGGAAAAGACCACAGTCAAATGCCGCACATAATTGCTTGAATTGCGGGCATGCGTTGCGTCTTAAGAATACAATCCGCACACGCATGTTGCATTGCAGAAACTATTTTTCTTTACAAATCATAATGAATTTGTGAAGTTTGGCTATCTGATCATTTTCGATAGGGCCAAAGACATTGTCGAACCTCCGTTTTGCCACCCGCCTCAACTCCTTCGCTTCGAACCCTGCGGGCGAATGGCCGGACCTAAAGGGCAAGCCGACGGTCCTGCAGATGGCAGCGCGTGCCGCCAAGGTTGATGGCTTGACGGATCTGGACCTCAATTATCCTGATCACGTTGGTGAAAAGCCGACTGAGCTAAAGCGCACGCTCGAAGACATGGGCCTGGCAATCAACGGCTTTGCCATGCGCTACTACACCAATCCGGCGTTCAAGCTCGGCGCCTTCACCCATCCCGACAAATCGGTTCGCCGTGAAGCGATCGACCTGACCAAGGCTGGCATCGATGCCGCCCGCGAAGCAGGTTCCAACCTGATGACCATCTGGCTTGGCCAAGACGGTTTCGATTACGCCTTCCAGGCGGACTATGATCGCATCTGGCAACACGAAATCGACGGAATTCGTGAAGTTTGCGAGCACGACGCCGACTGCCTGATCTCGATCGAATACAAGCCCAACGAGCCGCGCTCCTACAGCCTGATGCCGGATTGCGCCACGACGCTTCTGGCCATCAAAGAAACCGGATGTGCCAACCTCGGCGTCACGCTCGATTTCGCGCATGTGCTTTATGCCGACGAGCAGCCGGCTTTCGCCGCTGCCATGATCGCCCGCCACAGCCGTCTGCTCGGCGTTCACCTCAATGACGGTTATGCCAAGCGCGATGACGGTCTGATGGTCGGTGCGGTGCACTCGATCCAGACCATCGAACTGCTGCGCCAGATCCGTCGTGACGGCTACGATGGTGCGATTTATTTCGACACTTTCCCGGACATGACCGGCCTCGATCCGGTTCATGAATGCGAAGTCAACGTTCAGACCGTCAAGCGCATGCTGAAGGTCGTTGATCGCCTCGAAGGCGACAACCGCCTCGGCAGCGCGATCGACCGTCAGGATGCCGTCACCGCGCAGTCGATTATTCAGGAGGCAATGCTCGGCGACGTCGCTTGAAGAGGCTCCAAGAGACATCTTCTATTCCAACAACCACACCTGGGAGGATACCATGAACAGACACCTGAAATCCGCCATTGCCGCCATGGCGCTGGCGCTGATGGCAAGCGCGGCCTTCGCGCAGGAGCTTGCACCGCTCAACTCGGATACCGAAAAGGACCGGGTTGACTGGTCGCAGCTTGAAGCGAAATACGGCGCGTTTCCGAAAATTCCGGAGGGCACGCGCGCCGGCGGCGTTTCCAAGACGCTCACCAACGAATACTGGCGTTCACTCGGCGAAGGTTACGAGAAGTTCGGTGAGAAGGCTGGCGCGACCGTTGCCTATCAGGCAGCGCAGAGCGAAGGCGATCAGCTGGGTCAGCTGACGATTGCCGAAGGCATGGTCACCACCGGCTTCAACGTAATTCTCGTGTCACCGCAGACCGATGCCAACCTGCAGCCGGTCATGGAACAGGCCAAGGAAGCCGACATCCCCGTCGTCAACGTGAATGATGCCGTCGTGCCGCAGGCCGAGCACTATGTCGGCAACGTCCAGCGCGACAACGGTGTACGTGTTGCCAAGTGGTTCATCGACAACCGTCCCGAAGGCGGCAAGGTCGCCATTATCGAAGGCCAGGCCGGCGTGTTTGCCGCTGTCCAGCGCACGGCGGGCTTCAAGTCCACGATCGGCGAGAACTCCAAGTTCCAGGTCGTTGCCAGCGTTCCGGGTAACTGGGATCGCCAGCAGTCCTACGATGCCGCCACCAACATTCTTCAGCAGAACCCCGACCTCGTCGGCTTCTATTGCAACAATGACGGCATGGCACTCGGCGTCATCGAGGCGGTCAAGGCTGCGGGCCTGCTCGGCAAGGTCGCCGTGTTCGGCACCGATGGCATTTCCGACGCCTACAAGTCGATCGAAGCCGGCGAGCTGACCGGTACGGTCGACAGCTTCCCGATCCTGACCGGTGAAGTGGCGATGGAAACGGCACTTCGTCTCGTCGCAGGCCAGAAAGTGGCACGTGTCGTCGCCACGCCGCAGGCGCTGATCACCAAGGACAACCTTGCCAAGTATAAGGGCGACGGCGTCGATGTCCGCGCCGTGTTGATGAAGGATGCTGCGTCCGCTCAGTAATCGCAACAGGAGCCGGTCCTCCCGAGACCGGCTCCCCTCCTTTGATGAAAGCACCGAGATGACGACAACGGCTCGCCTCAAGTTCAAGGGCATCACCAAGACCTTTCCAAGCGTAAAGGCGCTTTCGGACGCAACTTTTTCCATAAAGCCCGGTGAAGTTCACGCTCTTCTCGGCGAAAACGGCGCCGGCAAATCGACGCTGCTGCGCATTCTGTCCGGTGTGTCGCGCCAGACCAGCGGCGAGTTTTACGTCGATGGCATGCTTGCCACGTTCAAGAGCCCCGAGGATGCCCGCCGCGCCGGCATCGCCATAATCCATCAGGAGTTGCAGCAGATCCCCAATCTGACCGTGGCGCAGAACATGTTTCTCGGCCATCCGCTGAAGACTGCCGGCGGCTTGCTGGTCAATCGTCGCGAGCAGGAAAAGCGCGCGGCCGCAGCGCTTGCTATGATCGACCCGTCGATCGACCCTTCGACGCCGATCAAGAACCTGAAGGTGGCGCAGCGGCAGATCGTCGAGATCGCCCGCGCCCTGCTGGAAAACGCCAAGATCGTCGCAATGGACGAACCGACGTCCAGCCTGACGCCGGCCGAATTCGAGAGCCTCGCGGTTATCATCGAGAAGATGGCGGCCTCCGGCGTGGCGATCATCTATGTCTCGCACAAGATGGATGAGGTTTTCCGCATCTGCCACCAGGGCACCGTCATGCGTGACGGCAATGTGGTTGGCACGGTCAACCTGCGCACCGCCGCCCAGTCGGACGTGATAGCGATGATGGTTGGCCGCGAGCTGATGCAGGAAGAACATAATTCGTTTGTGAAGGAGGACGTTCGCGTTGAAGTGCGGGGCCTTTCCTCCGCGGTCACGCATGTCCGCGACGTCTCCTTCACAGTAAGACGCGGCGAAGTCGTCGGCATTGCCGGCCTGGTCGGCTCCGGCCGTACCGAGCTTCTGCGTCTTCTGGCCGGCGTCGACAAGATCGGATCCGGCGAGATCAGCATCGACGGCCGTGCGCTGAAGCTGACAAACCCGCGCTCCGCCATCTCTGCCGGGATCGGTCTGTTGCCGGAAGAGCGCAAGCGCGAGGGCATTATCCCCATGCGCCCGGTGTCGCTGAACATGGCGCTGCCGTCCTTGCGGAAATTCGCAAAGGTCGGCGTCGTTAGCCATTCGACGGTTAACAATACTGCCGAAACATTGCTGAAGCGGGTCAACCTGCGGCCGTTCCAGATCGATCGTCCGATCAAGCTGTTCAGCGGTGGCAACCAGCAAAAGGCGATCATCGCCCGCTGGCTGGCCGCCGGATCTGAAATCCTGCTGTTCGACGAACCGACACGCGGCATCGATGTCGGTGCCAAGTCCGAAATCTATCATCTGATCGAAAACCTTGCCGCCGAAGGCAAGTCCGTCATCGTCGTCTCCTCGGAACTTCCCGAGGTTATCCGGCTGTCGGACCGGGTCATCGTCATGCGCAACGGCCGCATCGCCGCCCAGCTGGAACGACACGAGCTGACGGAACAGGCCATCGTCTCGCACGCCGTCGGCGATGCCGAGCCAAATACCTATTCCTCGACGCAGGAGCACACCCATGTCTGATATCGCCGCCGAAACGCCCAAGCGTTCCTCGAAACTCTTCAGCTCGTTCTCGCTGCGTGATGCCGGTACGCTCATCGGCCTGATCATCATCATGGCAGTGTTTGCGGCGCTGGTGCCGGGCTTCCTGTCCGAGCGTAACCTCATCAACATCCTGCAGCAGTCGAGCATCAATGCCTGCATCGCGCTCGGCATGACGCTGGTCATCATTTCCGGCGGCATCGACCTTTCAGTCGGCCCGACGGCTGCGATTTCCGCCGTTCTGACGGCCGCTCTTCTTGTCACGGGCGTGCCCGTGCCGGTGGCGCTGCTTGCCGGTCTCGGCATCGGTGCCTTCTGCGGTCTCGTCAACGGCGTGCTGGTTGCCTATGTCGGCCTTCAGCCGTTCATCGTCACGCTCGGAACGCTCAGCACGTACCGCGCCATCGCGCTGATCTATACGGGCGGCAATCCGGTTCTCGGCGTGCCGCAGAGCTTCCGGTCTTTGTTCAACGGCAATGTCGCCGGCATCCCGAACTCGGTCATCATCGTTGCGGTGGTCGCCTTCGGCGCTTGGGTCCTGCTCAAGAAGACGCCGATTGGTGAATATCTTCTCGCCGTCGGTGGCAACGAAGAAGCCTCTTATGTCGCCGGTGTGCCGATCGCGCTCACCAAGATTACCGCTTATGTGATCTCCGGTGTTCTGGCCGCGCTGGCCTCTTTCATCCTGATCGGCCGCCTTGGCGCGGCAGAGCCTATCCTCGGCAATCTGTGGGAACTCGATGCGATTGCGGCTGCCGCCATCGGTGGTGCGTCGCTGATGGGTGGCAAGGGATCGATCGTCGGCACCATCCTCGGCGCCATCATTCTCGGTGCCATGCGCAACGGTTTGACGTTGACGAACGTTCAGGCTTTCTATCAACTTCTCGCAACCGGCCTTATAATTCTTGTCGCAATGATGATCGATCGCGCGACAAGGGGACGGGGATGAATTCCGACAACATGGATCCGAAGGCAGTGGGCCCGCGCATTCGCATGCGCTTGCCACTGCTGACGCCGCTGGAAGCAAGGGTGGTCGAGACCGTCTTTGCACTGCGCAGCTTCAATGACGACACGTCGCTGAAGGAGATCGCAACCGATGCCGGCGTCTCGGAAGCCATGGTCGTGAAGATCACCAAGAAACTGGGATTCGCGGGTTATCGCGAATTCCGCAATGCGGTTTCCCAGTATAACCGGTTGCCAACGGCGGAAATGCACCAGGAACTGTCCATCGAGGACACGTCCCAGGAAATCATCCAGAAAGTGTTCAGGACGTCGATCCAGGCGCTGGAAGAAACCCTGTCGATCATGGATGTCAAAGCGTTCGATCGTGCTGCAAACCTGATTCATGGTGCGCGTCAGCGCGATTTCTATGGTGTCGGCGGTTCGGCGCAGATCGCCCGCGATGCGGCCCACAAGTTTCTGAGGATCGGCGTGCGCGCCAGCGTCTATGACGATTCCCACATGATGCTGATGTCCGCATCGCTGCTCGGCAATGACGATATTGCTGTCGGGTTCTCGCATTCCGGCAATACGATGGCGGTTATCGAGGCGATGCAGATCGCCAGACGCAACGGTGCCCGCACGATTGCAATCACCAACTATAATGAATCGCCGCTGGCGCAGCATGCCGACGTCGTTCTCTGTTCGACAGCACAGGGTTCGCCGCTGATGGGCGAGAACGCCGCCGCCCGCATCGCCCAGCTCAATATTCTCGACGCCGTATTCGTGGCTGTTGCGCAGCGCGATTACACCGCTGCAGAAAACCATCTCGAAAAGACCATGGCGGCCGTCGCCTCCAAACGGAAAGACAAATTCCTATGACTGCATCCATCCCCGCCGTCGTCGTCTTCGGCAGCTTGCATTACGACATCATCGTCAAAGGTCCGGCGCGCCCGCGCAAGGGCGAAACGGTGACCGGTTCCGCCTGGAACCCGGCCTGCGGCGGCAAGGGTGGAAACCAGGCGGTTTCTGCCGCGAAGGCCGGCGTGCGGTCTGTAATGATCGGTGCCGTGGGTGACGATGATTTTGGCGGCACTCTGACCGCCAATCTTGCCGCAAACGCGGTGGAACTGGATCATGTCAGGGTGATCGCAGGCGCCGCCTCTGGCATGAGCGTGGCAATTTTCGATTCCGAAGGGGATTATGGCGCAGTCATCGTCTCGGGCAGCAATCTTCAGCTCGGGCAAACCGATGTGAAGCAGGCTGCATCGCTGTTTCAGGCGGGCAATATCCTCGTTCTGCAGAACGAAGTGCCGGATCCGGCAAATGTGCTTGCTGCCTCAGCGATGAAAAAAGCAGGCGGTAAGGTTGTTCTGAATGCCGCGCCGGTGAGGGACCTGTCGCCTGAACTGGCGGAGTTGATCGACGTTCTGGTGGTCAACGCGGTCGAGGCGGAAGCGCTGGCCGGTAATGCCGAGGTCGACACGCTCGACGCTGCGATCGCGGCAGCGCGCGTTCTTGCAAAATCATTTCCGGTTGCCGTTGTGACGGCTGGCGGAGCGGGCGTTGCCTACGCGATGCGCGGCGGCGAAGAGGCGTCGATCCCGGCAATCAAAGTCAAACTGGTCAGCACGCATGGCGCAGGCGACGAATTTATCGGCGTATTGGCCGCAAGATTGCTTCAGGAAAATTCGGTCAAAACAGCACTTTTTGCGGCCAACGAAGCCGCGGCGAACCTTGTGAGTTCACAGCGCTGAAAGTCATATAAATTACTGTCCTTAGCTCATTTCATCGCCAAAACAAATAAGTTACCTGATATCGTTCTGGAAATAGAGTTCGATTCCTATCAAGGCCAAAGAGAAGCACCACTCGGGCCAACCGACCGAGTGGTGCTTCTGCCGTACAAAATCGCCGTGCGGCCTTAAGTCAATACCGCCTTCGGCTCCAGAAAAGCATCCAGCCCAAAAGAGCCAAACTCGCGGCCGATGCCAGATTGCTTCATACCGCCAAACGGGGCCAACGGCTCGTGGGGCGCGCCATTGATGACGACGCGGCCACAATCCAGGCGGCTAGCCAGTTTCTGCATTCGCTCCATGTCCGTGCCGTGCAGATATGCCTGAAGCCCGTAGCTCGTGTCGTTGGCGATGTGGATTGCTTCTTCCTCATCTTGGTAAGACAGGACAGAAAGCACCGGTCCAAAGATCTCCTCGCGAGCGATCCGCATATCGTTCGTCACATTCGCGAAAATCGTCGGCTGCGAAAACCAGCCATGGCTGATGCCCTGTGGGCGGCCGGGGCCTCCGGCGATGAGCTCTGCTCCTTCATCGACCCCCAGTCTGATATAAGCTTGTACCCGTTCATACTGTTTCTGACTTACCATCGGGCCGATCATCACGGCCGGATCGGATGGCATACCCGGCTTGAAGGTTGCGATCTCTACCCGCAGTCGCTCGATCACTTCGGCCTTTCTTGCTTCCGACACAAGAACGCGGGTGCCGGCAATGCAGGCCTGGCCGCTGTTCATCAGGCCAACCCGCAAGACCGTGGGAATGGCGCGGTTGAGATCCGCGTCGTCAAGGATGATATTTGGCCCCTTGCCGCCGAGTTCAAGCGTCACTCGCTTCAGGGTTTCCGCACCGGCACGCAGCACCTGTCTACCAACGGCCGTCGAGCCGGTGAACGTCACCTTGGCAATATCGGGATGCCGGCTGAATTCCGCTCCTACAACGTCGCCGCGACCATTGACGATATTAAAGACACCCATCGGAAGGTCTGCTTCATGAAGACATTCGGTGAGCAATTGGGTCTGGACCGCGCTCATCTCGCTCGGCTTGATCACGATCGTCGTGCCGGCCGCGATTGCGGTTGCGAGTTTTGCGCAGATGAAGCCGTAATTGCTGTTCCAGGGGGTAATCGCGGCCGTTACTCCGATGGGCTGCATTGTGACCTCAGCCCGTCCGATCCGCCGCGTGAATTTGTAATCCTTGAGCACCTCGGCCATGTGCCGAAAACTGGATGCTGCATGAACGACGGCAAAACCGGTGAAATATTGCGGGGCGCCATATTCCGTCGCCATCGCCTCAGTTAGTTCCGCATTTCGTGCGGCAACGGCGTCGCTCAGGTGTTCAAGCATGGCGATGCGCTCCCGCTTGCCTGTCCGGGCAAAGGCCGGAAAGGCGCGCTTTGCCGCGGCGATCGCGGCCTTGGCATCTTCGACGTCGCCGAGACGCACTGTGCCGATCTTTTCCTGCGTCGAAGGATTTTGGAGATCGGCGATCTCCGTGCCATGCGGGGTTATGAACTGGCCGTCGATATAGATCTTGTCGATGATACGCATCGTCTTCTCCTTGAAAATGATGGGCTTAATCTGGCGGTTCGTCATTGATCTGATAAGCTGGGCGATAAAGGACAATCTGATAAGGAATAGCGGACAATGCTGCGTGGGACACTGGCCGAACTCGAGGCGGTCGTTGCTGTGGCCACGCACAGCGGTTTTCGCGCCGCAGCGCGTGAACTGGGCATATCCTCCTCCGCACTCAGCCAGCAGATCGCGGTTCTGGAAGCCCGCATCGGCGTGAGGCTATTCAACAGGACGACACGCAGCGTAGTCCTGTCTTCCGCCGGTGAGCAGTTCGTGGCCGAGATCGCACCGGCGCTGGCGGCAATCCGCAAGGCGGTCGATCTGGCGGATGAACATCGCACCGAGCCGAGCGGCACCCTGCGGATCAACACCTCCGTCGGTGCGGCGCGCATGGTGCTCAATCCAGTTCTCCTGGAGTACAGGCGGCGCCATACGCAAATGGCGGTCGAAATCGTCACGGAGGGCGCGCTGGTCGATATCAATGCGCAGGGCTTCGATGCCGGTATTCGCATTCGCGAGACCGTGCCGCCGGATATGATCATCCAGCCGATCAGCCGCTCCGTTCGCCCCGTTATCGTCGGCTCTCCCGGCTATTTCGAGCGGCATGGCAGGCCGAAAGTGCCGGCCGATCTGAAGAACCATGATTGCATCCGGGCGCGTATGGCGAGCGGTTCTCTCTATCACTGGGAATTCGAACGGCACGGCGAGGCCTTCACCTTGGATGTTCCGGGCCTGCTGACGCTTGACGAGAGCGACCTGATGCTGCGGGCCGCACGGGAAGGCGCCGGCCTTGCCTATCTCAATGCGTGGCAGGTCGCCGCGGACCTTGCTGATGGCACATTGATTGAGGTTTTGGACGACTGGATCGCTCCCTATCCGGGTCTCTGCCTCTATTATCCCGGCCGGCGCCATATTCCGGCCAAGCTGCGGGCGCTGGTCGATCTGGTCAGGGAGGTCGCCTGGGACTAGCGTCGCCGTATACCGTGAACCCACCGTCTTTACGCGCTAGATCACCACCGCCTGCAGCACCAACAGGATGGTCGACAATGGATTTCAACCCGATCGCAACGCCGCTTTGCCTTGCCATACGGGAAAACCTTGTCCATGCCGCATTCCATTATCCTCTCCAATCTGTCCTGGTCCACTTCTGACGGTCGTCCGCTTTTCTCCGATCTGAATATCGTTTTCGGTCCCGAACGGGCCGGGCTCGTCGGCCGCAATGGTGTCGGCAAGACGACGCTTTTGAAATTGATCTCCGGTGAACTCCCGCCGGCTTCGGGATCTGTCACGGCATCCGCAGGCATCCACATCTTGCGTCACAGCGTACAGGTCGCGGAAGGGGCCACCGTCGCCGATCTCTTCGGTGTCCGTCATGCGCTGGCACTACTCGAGCGCGCTCAGGCAGGCACGCAACGCTCGAGGAATTGGCCGATAACGACTGGATGCTGGAGCCGACTATCGAAGCGGCGCTTGCGCGTTTCGTCCTCTCCATTCCTTTGTCGACGTCGCTCGCTCGGCTTTCCGGCGGCCAGCGCACCCGTGCCGCACTGGCTGCCCAGGTCTATCACGCACCTGATTTCCTGATCCTCGACGAGCCGACCAACAATCTCGACCGGGACGGCGGGCGGCAGTGATCGAACTTCTCGCCGGCTGGCGCCAGGGCGCGATCGTCGACAGCCACGATCGGGAGCTTCTGTAAACTGTCGATGCGATCGTATAGCTGACATCGCTCGCCATCAGCCGTTATGGCGGAAACTGGAGCCATTACCGGGAAGGCAAGGCTCTTGAGCTTGCCGCGGCCCGGCATGATCTGGCCGACGCACAGAAGCGGCTCGGCGACGTCGAGCGCAAGGCACAGGAGACAGCGGAGCGGCAGGCGCGTCGCGATTGCGCAGGAAAAAGGAAGGCGGCAGAGGGCGGCATGCCGCGAAACTCGGCTGCCGGCCGCGCCATGCGTGCGGAGCAGACTGGTGGCGAAAAAGCCGAGGCCGCAAGCCGAATGGCGCGAGAGGCGAGGGCCGATGTGTCTGCTGCCCGCGACCGCCTGGAGGTTCTCGATCCCTTCAAGGTTTCGCTGCCATCCACGGGTCTTGTGGCGTCGAGGACGGTGCTGCGGCTGGACAAGGTGACTGCGGGTTATGCAAGCGATGCCCCAGTCCTCTCCAATGTTTCGCTGACAATGACTGGTCCCGAGCGGCTTGCCGTCATCGGCTCGGTCGGCACGGGCATGACGAGGCTGCTGTCCGTTATCACTGGAGGCCTGGCACCGTTTTCAGGGTCCGTCAGGGTCGAGTTGCCATGCGCCTTTATCGACCAGAAGTCAGCCTGCTGCACCTGCAGCTGTCGATCCGGGACAATTTCATGCGGCTCAATCCGGGAGCCAGCGAAAATGCCTGCCGGCGGCTCTCGCCCGCTTCATGTTTCGTGGCGATGCCAGCCTCAGGCAAGTGGGACAATTGTCGGGTGGGCAGATGCTGCGCGCCGGCCTGGCCCGTGTCCTCGGTGGAGAAAGGCCGCCCCAACTGCTTGTTCTCGACGAACCGACCAATCACCTCGATCTTGACTCCATCGCCGCCGTGGAGGCGGGGCTGGTCGCCTATGACGGTGCGCTTCTGGTGGTCAGCCATGACGAGGCTTTCTCGAGGCCATCGGCATCACCCGGCGTTTTCTGCTTGGCGCGCCGCGTGGAGCGTAAAAAAGCCGCGCCTTTTTGGGCGCGGCTCAGTTTGATCGGAGATCTGCGGGGCCTTAGTGTGAAAGGGCTTTTGCTGCCTTCTCGATCACACCGGCAACTTTTTCGGGCTGAGAGGCGAAAACGGCGTGGCTTGCCGCAATCTCGGTCACATCGCTGCCCGCACGCCTCGCCATGTCGCGTTCGAGATCGGGATTGATCGAACGGTCATGGGTGGCGACGACCGTCCAGCTCTTGCGCGTCTTCCAGGCCGGCTCGCTGATTTTCGCCGCGAAAGCCTGCTTGGCGGCTAAGACCTGCGATCTGGCGAGAAATTCGGCGTCCTTCTTCGGAAGGTCGCCGCCAAAGTCACCCGCGAACGCTGCGGGGTCCAGATAGAGATTTTTCCCATCCTTCGTTTCGCGGATGTTCATTCCGCCGCCAGGTTTGGAGCTTGCAAGATCGAACAGGCTTTCCCCCTTTTCGGGCTGGAAGGCCGCCACATAAACGAGGCCTGCAACATGGGGATTGTTGCCAGCCTCGGTGATGACCATGCCGCCATAGCTGTGGCCAACGAGGAGCGACGGTCCGTCCTGAAGATCCAGCACGCGGTTGGTGGCGGCGACATCATCGGCGAGAGAGGTGATCGGCTCCTGCACGATGGTGACGTTGAAGCCGCGGTCGACAAGGATTTCGGTTGCCTTGCGCCAGCCGGAACCATCGGCAAGGGCGCCATGCACGATGACGATGTTCTTCACCTCTGCAGCCTGCGCGGCGAAGGCGATGACACTGGTGGCAAATGCGATGGCTGCCATGGAGATAAAACGGCGGTTCATGTCGTGATCCTTTGTTGTTGGAATAGGTGAGGGAAAGGGTTCAGCCGAAGGTGAAGGCGTAGGCCTGCACGCCCGGATCGAGAAAGCGGATGCTGAAGGTTCTGGGCGTGACGTCGCCAGACTGACGGACAAGCTGGTAGAGGCGGGTGGATGTGACCGTGCCATTACCGTCGGCATCGGTATCCGTGCCGTGGTCGGCGCCGGGCGCATGGCCGTCGATCGTCACCTGAAAACGCACCGGTTTTCCAGAGCCGTCCGACCCCAGCACGAGATGCAGGTCGCGGGCGCTGAACCGGTAGGTGATGGCGCCGTCGCTCTTGTCGAGGGTCGCTTCTTCCGCGCCGACAGTCCAGCTGCCGGAGAGACCCCATTCGTTGAGGCTTGGCGTTTCAATCGAATAGGTTCCGGAAGAGCCGGGACGAAGGCCTTCGTTCGAGGCAAAGCCGGTGGCCTGCCGGTAACCGATATAGGTCTCGCCGGAGCGGATATCCTTCAGGTCGGCACTCGCTTCTGCGCCTTTTGCCTCAGGCTTGACGGGCGCAGTGGTGGCTACGTCGCTGCCGGCTTCTCTTAGCAGATCCTGTATCGCCTGTTCGGTCCGACCATAATTGCCTTCGCCGAAATGGTGGTAGCGGATATTGCCCTTGGCATCGATCAGATAGCTGGCTGGCCAGTAGCTGTTATTGAAGGCACGCCAGATCCTGTAATCATTGTCGATGGCGACGGGATAGCCGATCTTGAAGTCGGACGTCGCCTTTTTGACGTTGTCGATCTTTTTCTCGAATGCAAATTCCGGCGCATGCACGCCGATCACGACGAGACCCTGATCCTTGTATTTCTCGGCCCAGGCGCGGACATAGGGAATGGTGCGGATGCAGTTGATGCAGGAATAGGTCCAGAAATCGACGAGCACGACCTTGCCCTTCAGAGCTTCCGCGGAAAGCGGCGGCGAGTTCAGCCATTCCACGGCGCCGCCCAATGAAGGCGCGCGTCCCTCGACGGGAAGGTCGGCGTGAAACAGCTTGCCGTTGCGGGCGAGAATGGAATTGTCGGCGCTTGCGACCTCCATGCCGCCTTCGGCTTGCCGGGTGTGGAGACGATCGAGAACCGCCTGTTCGAAGGAAGACGTGCTGGCATATGAAAGCTTGGCGAGGAGGCCGGTGTCGAGGCCGAGCGCAATGACGCCGACACCTGCTATGACAGCTGCGCCAAGGACTTGCCGAATACGCTCGCCGACACCCAGAGACCGCTTCAAGGCGGCAAAGATCCGCCCGCCTGCGAAAAGTGCGAGGGCAAGCGAGGTCGCAGCCCCTGCAGCATAGGCGACGAGAAGGACAGTGGTTTCAAGATTGGCACCCTGCAGGGCGGCACCGGTCAGCACGAGACCGAGGATCGGCCCGGCGCAGGGCGCCCACAGGAGGCCTGTGGCAATGCCCAGAAGCAGAGAGCCCGCGGCCCTGGGAACGCTGCCCGGCTTTCCGGCCGCGTTCATCAGGCGGTTGCCGAGTCCGACCACAGGCTGGCTCAGGAGCGTGGCGATGCGGGGAGAGATGAGGCCGAGGCCGAACAGCGCAAGCAGCAACAGCGCGGCAAGCCGCCCGAATTCATTGGCCTCGATGGCCCAGCCGCCGCCGATCGCAGCGAGTGTCGCGACGAGCGAAAATGTCGCGGTCATGCCTGCCAGCATGGGCAGCGTGCTGCGCAGGAACGGCTGTCCCGCACGGGCAAAGATGAAGGGAAGGATCGGCAGGATGCAGGGGCTCAGGATGGTGAGCGCCCCTCCGAGATAGGCAATGACGAGAAGCGTCATGATCATGTCCTCTGAAGCCCTTGGTGGATCTTGGCGCCGCCGACATGGGCGTGATCGGCAACTGCGCCAATCTGGTCGGGCGCAGGTATCCGGGATGTGTCCGGCTTCAGGGAGAAATGTATCGGAGTGTAGGAGGCGACCCCGCCGCCATAATAAGAAACGATCAGGCGGGCGGGACCGGCCATCTCGTCGTCTTTTCGCGCAGGCGAGGCGAGGTCTTTGTATCGAACTGTATCTCGGCGGCGTGCCGCTACAGTTGCTTGCAGTTGAGCAGGTCGCAGGACATATCGACAATACATACGGGCTGTTTCTTGGGGATCGTCATCAACGCGAACCGGAGAAAACCCATGACCGATATGTTTCAGCTTCAACGCCGCCGCTTCTTTGGCCTGGCAGCCATGACCGTCGCAGCCGTCGAGCTCGGCGCCACTTCGCTGGCCAATGCTCAATCCGCCGCAGCCGAATCATCTGGCAATTCGCAAGGCAGGCCGGGTGGCCATACGAAATTTGCTGCCCTGAAGCAGGTCGATGCCGGTGTCCTCAATATCGGATATGCAGAGGATGGCCCGGCAAATGGTCCCGTCGTCCTGCTGCTGCACGGATGGCCATACGACATCTACAGCTATGTCGATGTTGCGCCGATCCTTGCCGATGCCGGGTATCGGGTCATAATTCCCTATCTGCGCGGTTATGGCACGACACGGTTTCTCTCTGCCGAAACGCCCCGCAATGGCCAGCAGGCTGCACTTGCGGTCGACATGATCGCGCTGATGGACGCGCTCAAGATCGAGACCGCGATCGTTGCCGGTTATGACTGGGGTGCGAGGACTGCGGATATCATGGCCGTGCTCTGGCCGCAACGCTTCAAGGCGCTAGTGTCCGTCAGCGGCTACCTGATTGGCAGCCAGGAAGCCAATCGCGCTCCGCTTGCGCCCAAGGCCGAGCTTGCCTGGTGGTACCAGTTCTATTTCGCCACCGAACGCGGCCGTGCCGGTTACGCCGCGCATACCCATGATTTTGCGCGTCTCATCTGGCAGACGGCGTCGCCCACCTGGAAGTTCGATGACGAAACCTTCAACCGCTCCGCCAGCGCATTCGACAGTCCCGACCATGTCGATATCACCATCCACAATTATCGCTGGAGGCTCGGACTGGTTGCGGGCGAGGCGAAATACGATGCCTATGAGGCGCTGCTTGCCAAGGCACCGGTCGTGACCATTCCCACCATCACCATGGAAGGTGACGCCAATGGTGCCCCGCATCCTGATCCATCCGCCTATACCGCCCGGTTTTCAGGACGCTACGAACATCGCACGATCGGCGATGGCATCGGTCACAACCTGCCGCAGGAAGCGCCGGCGGAATTCGCCCGCGCGGTGCTCGACGTCGCGAAATTCTAGACGCCACGAATTTCCGGCTGAACAGGTTGCTGCGGTGCATTTCCCGGCTTCGCGGCGGCCGCATCCAGCGCTAAATGGGAATGCCTCGACACGCAGCAAAGACAGAGGATGCGAGAACCCGAGATGGAGCATATCGACCATATCCTGATCGTCGACGACGATCGCGAGATCCGTGAACTGGTGTCGAGCTATCTGAAGAAAAACGGCCTGCGCACCAGCGTCGCGGCCGATGGCCGGCAGATGCGCAGCTTCCTGGATGCCAATGCGGTGGATCTGATCGTGCTCGACGTGATGATGCCGGGCGATGACGGGCTTGTTCTCTGCCGGGAGCTGCGGGCCGGCAAGCACAAGGCGACGCCGGTCCTGATGCTGACCGCCCGCGACGACGAGATGGACCGTGTCATCGGGCTGGAAATGGGTGCGGACGACTATCTGCCGAAACCTTTTGCTGCACGCGAGCTCCTGGCCCGCATCAAGGCCGTTCTTCGCCGCACGAGAATGCTGCCACCAAACCTGCAGATCAGCGAGGCGGGCCAGATCCTGACCTTCGGAACATGGCGCCTCGATACCGTCGGCCGCCATCTGCTCGATCCCGAAGGCACGGAGATTGCCCTGAGCGGTGCCGAATATCGGCTGCTCCGCGTCTTCATCGACCATCCGCAGCGTGTTCTCAACCGCGACCAGCTCTTGAACCTGACGCAGGGCCGCGATGCGGAACTGTTTGACCGTTCGATCGATCTTCTCGTCAGCCGCGTCCGCCAGCGGCTGGGCGACGACGCGCGCGAGCCGACTTATATCAAGACTATACGTGCAGAAGGTTATGTCTTTGCGGTGCCGGTGGAAATTTCGGAGCCCAGGACATGACAGAGCCGGCGGCGGACAAGGCGAGCCGGTCTTTCGCCTTCTGGCCGGGCACCCTGCGCGCGCGCCTGTTTCTCATCCTCTTTTCAGGCCTTGCTATTGCGTACGGCCTTTCCTTCAGCATCCTGTTTTTCGAGCGCTATACATCTGCCAAGGCCGTGATGCTCGGTACGCTCGAAAGCGACCTTGCAACCTCGATCGCGGTGATCGACCGGCTGCCGGCGGCAGAACGTCCGGCATGGCTCGATCGTCTCAGCCGCGGAAACTATCGGCTGGAGCTTGGAACCGGTGTTCCTGGTGTTCCCGACATGTCGGGACGTGGAGCCGACATCGCCGCTCGGATCGAGGACGCCGCGGGTCAAAAATTCCCACTGACCGTACAAGCCATTCCCGGTGAGAATGGCAGGCTACAGGGTCATCTGACGCTTTCCGACGGTTCCCCGCTTACGATCGACGTGACACCGCGCGGTGTGATGCCGCTGGCCAGCTGGCTGCCTTATGTCTTTACGGTGCAGATGCTGCTGCTCGTCCTCTGCACCTGGCTTGTTGTGCGTCAGGCATTCCGGCCGCTTGGCGATCTCGCCGCCGCCGCCGATGCGCTTGATCCGAATGCCAAGGGCAAGCCGATCAGCGAGACCGGTCCGCGCGAGGTGGCCCATGCGGCGCGGGCATTCAACGCCATGCGCGACCGGATCGCCCATCATCTCGAGGAGCGGGTGCAGATCCTTGCAGCCATTTCCCACGATCTTCAGACGCCGATCGCCCGTATGCGGCTGCGCGTCGACATGGCGGATGATAGCCCGGAACGCGACAAGCTGGTCAGCGACCTGCGCGAGATCGAAATGCTGGTAAAAGATGGGATCGCCTATGCGCGAAGTTCGCATGGCAATGGCGAGAAGACGTCGCGCATCGACCTTTCGTCCTTCATCGACAGCATTGCCTATGATTATCAGGATACGGGCAAGGCGGTGACAGTGATCGGCCCCGTACAGGGCACGATCACGACCAAGCCGCATGCGTTGCGACGTATCCTGACCAATGCCATCGATAACGCGGTCAAGTTTGCCGGTGCGGCGGAGCTGAGCGTCGAGCGGAAGCAAAATGGCGAAACGGTCCTGAGCATTCTCGATCGGGGGCCGGGCATACCTGACGAGATGCTGGAGGCCGCTATGCGGCCTTTTGTGCGGCTGGAACAGTCCCGCAATCGCGAGACCGGCGGCACGGGACTGGGGCTTGCGATCGCCCAGCAACTGGCCACGGCCCTTGGCGGCAAAGTGAAGCTTTATAATCGCGACGGCGGCGGGCTTGCCGTGGAACTGACATTGCGATGATGACTGGCGCCGGTGTTCCGGCGCTCATTTTTGGATCTGCCGGGTCCCATATACTGTTTGTTACATTTCACCGGTTGTCCTGAAACAGCGCAGATACTCCAGCGGGCCAAAAACCTCCCTGTCAGCGAACAACGCTGGCCTGGCTTAAAAGGAGTTTTGCCATGCCGAAGATCGACAATGTTCTTTATACCGGACGGACCCACACCACGGGTGGACGCGAAGGTTTCGCACGCAGCGACGATGCCGCGCTGGAGGTAAAGCTTTCTTCTCCGGGAAGCGGTCGCCCCGGTACCAACCCGGAACAGCTGTTCGCCGCCGGCTGGTCGGCATGCTTCATCGGCGCCATGACCCGCGCTGCCGGAACGCGGCAATTGCGGCTGCCGGCGGATGTCGCCGTCGATGCGGAGGTTCACCTCGGGACGAGCGAGGGCGAGTTCTTTCTGCAGGCCCGCCTGAATGTCAGCCTGCCGGGCATGGATCGGGATGTCGCACAGGCGATCATTCATGATGCCCATCAGCTTTGCCCCTATTCGAAGGCCACTCGTGGCAATATCGACGTAGAGCTTAATCTCGCATGAGGATTGATCATCCTCTGACAAGTATGCTGATGGCTGCCCCCCTCATTCTGGCCGCGCTGATGACACCATGCGTCCTCGACGCAACGTCGAACGAGGCTTCCGTCATCGCTGCCGCCCTCATAAAGTGAGGGTGGCAGCTAGGCCCGTGATGCCCGGAACGGAGTGATTGGTGAGCGTCAAACCAGTCTAATTACACAGTCAAGGACGCGCCATGACCGGTTCGTTGAGAAGTCAGTCTGCAACGTCTGCTCCCGAGACCTTGAGGTCTCATAAAAATGCCTTACGCCGAGTCCTGTTTTCGCTCTAAATTCAGAAATTTGCAGATACTTAGCAGATCTGCGATGTCGGGTCGAAGGTTCGGTTTGGCTCAAGAGCATTAATCCTCACTACGGTCCCCAGAACTCCCCTGTCTGCGCATAAGACTTCTGTGGTGGGCGATGAAAGCCCTAACCGACGGATTGACGTCGCTTTTTCGATACACGACGGCGAGATCGGTCGTCACGTCATTGTCGATCAGCGGCACGTAGCGCAGGCCGGGAAGCCGAAAGCAATCCATGCTCTTCGGCACCAGCGCGATGCCGATACCGACGGCGATCATGCTGGCGATGGTCGTGAAGTCGCGGCCGTTCGAATTAATCTTCGGCTTGAAACCCGCCTCGCCGCAGGCATCAAGCGTATTGGCATGGAAGCCGATATCGCTCGGCTGGCGCGGCGTGATGAACGTTTCTTCCTGAAGATCGCGAAGGCGGATTGCAGCCCTGGATGATTGTGGATGGGTGGCCGGCAGCGCGGCGACCAGTGGCTCCTTCAGGACGACCGTGGCGTTGAGTTCCGAAGGGATTGGCGCGGGCGGGCGGATATAGCCGAAATCGAGTTCGCCTTGCCTAATCTTCTCCAGCTGCTGGCGCATTTCCAGTTCCAGTAGGTGGAGTTCGATATCCGGCAGGGCACGCCGGAAGGAGGCGAGCGTGTCCGTCAGGATGCCAGAATAGGCCGCAGACGCGACGTAGCCGATGGTGATCCTGCCCGTCTCGCCGCGGCCGAGGCGCTTGAGCTGGGAAAGCGTTTCATCGGCTTGCGCCACGATCTTCACCGCGTCCTCGAACAGTGCATTCCCGGTGGGGGTCAGTTTGACAGCGCGCTTGGTGCGATCGAGCAGCGGCAGGCCTACGATTGCCTCCAGAGCGATGATTTGCTGGCTGAGTCCGGGTTGTGCAATGCCGAGCCTTGCTGCCGCGCGCTCGAAATTTCGCTCCTCAACCAAAGCGATGAAGTATCTCAAATGCCTCAGTTCGAAATTGGTGGCACGTTGTCTGCCTGTGGTCGTCATCGGCTTTGGGTCGCTCATTGCTGTCAGGTCTCATTTCAGACTTTAAACTTCTGAAAATTGCTACTCCCATTTATTGGATTTGTGTCCGCGCTGTCGATAGAAAGATGATCGATCAGATTATTCCGCGGGGGCGGCATGCGTTTCATCCAATCTGATCTCTTAGCTGATAAAGGCTGGCCTGTTGCATGTGCAATTCGACACAATCCATCCGTTTCTCGATGGTAATGGTCGTATCGGCCGCCGGGCTTGTAACCCTGTATCTTTGCATGAACGGCGTGCTGCAAAAGCCGCTTCTCTACCTTCAGCCTCTATCTGAAGTCCCATCGGAGATAATATTATCGGTTGCTGCAGGAGGTTCGCGAAAACGGAAACTGGGAAGCTTGGTTGGACTTCTTCCTCGCAGGCGTCGCCGACACTGCCAATCAGGTCTGTCCGCACCAACGGTTAACGCCGCGCTCGCAGACCTGGAGCGATTGGGCATCGTTGATGAGGTCACTGGCCGCAAGCGTGCCCGTGTGTTTAGTTATAGACGGTATCTTGCAATCCTGAGCGAAGGCACCGATCCT
Source organism: Agrobacterium sp. Ap1 (assembly GCF_017313375.1). Taxonomy (NCBI): domain Bacteria; kingdom Pseudomonadati; phylum Pseudomonadota; class Alphaproteobacteria; order Hyphomicrobiales; family Rhizobiaceae; genus Agrobacterium; species Agrobacterium sp. Ap1. The sequence goes on along the minus strand of NZ_JAFLMY010000029.1, from coordinate 23,374 downwards.
CTACCTCTCAGTTCATGAAGAATAGGTGGGCCAAAATTTCGATCTTCATCAAGAGATTAAATACGACCTGCAATTATTCTGCGGGTGATGCCTCCAACTAATTTGCAAGTCTCGAAAACACCTTCTGTAACTGTTCCAGTGGGACGGGTTTCGTCAGATGGAAATTGAAGCCGGCCTCGGACGCTAGTTCCTTGTCGCGATCCTGGCCCCAGCCGGTCTGCGCGATTATGGGCGTGGTCAGAAACTCAGCCTCGCTGCGAAACGCGCGGCAAACCTCATAGCCATTCATGCCGGGGAGACCAATATCGAGGAGAATGACGTCAGGATGGTAGTGCCTGGCTGCATCAAGCGCCTCCCGACCGTCGTGGACTGCCTCGAATTCGTGGCCGATATCTTCCAACATCATCCCCAACGTGTCCGCGATAATCGGATTGTCGTCAACGACAAGCACCTTCAGCGGTCTGAACGAAGGGATGCCGGTCGATAGCTGTTCCGTTTCTGCGGGAAGTTCCGATGCAGGCAACGAGGGGAGCCTGATCGTGAAACGGCTGCCGGTCCCCGGCCCCGCACTAAATGCCTCCACCGAGCCACCGTGCATTTCGACGAGCTGCTGGACGAGGGCAAGGCCGATGCCGAGCCCGCCCTGGGAGCGTTCTAGATGGTCGTCTATCTGGGTGAAAAGCTGGAAGACCTTGGCCTGCATGTTTTCCGGAATCCCGACCCCGTTGTCGGTTACCACGATGACCACTTGGTCGCCTTCCGTTCGCACGGTGAGGGTGACCTTCCCGCCCCGCGGAGTGTATTTGGCGGCATTGTTCAACAGGTTTGACAGGGCTTGGGACAGGCGGACCTGATCGCCATCAACCCATTGCGCGCCGACCGGCAAATCGATCGTCAAGGCGTGCCTTGCCCCGTCGATCAGAGGACGACTGGCTTCGGTCGCGGAGTTGACGATCTCGTCGATCCTGACCGGAGCTTTTCGAAGTTCGATCTTTCCCTGACTGACGCGTGACACGTCAAGAAGATCATCGATCAGCCGAACGAGATGAACCAACTGTCGGTCCATCATGTTGCGGATTTCGCCTGCATTCTCACCATTCGGGTTGCGTTTCAAAATGTCTAGCCCATTGCGCAGGGGAGCCAGCGGGTTGCGCAGTTCATGGGCAAGTGTTGCCAGGAACTCGTTCTTGCGTCGATCGGCATCCTTCAATGCTTCGGCCTGCAGTTGCAGTTCGTCACGCTGGGCGGCGATTTGTTGCCGCTGTAGGTAGAGTTCGAAGAAAACCTCAGTCTTGCTGCGAAGGATATCAGGTTCGATCGGCTTCTGGATGAAATCGACGGCGCCCGCCTCGTATCCCTGAAACCGCCAGCGGCTGTCCGCTGTGTTGCCGGCCGTGACGAATATAATCGGCACCCGGCGTGTGCGCTCATTCCCGCGCATCAGTTCGGCAAGCTCAAAGCCATTCAAGCCTGGCATCTGGACGTCAATCAGCGCCAGCGCGACATCATGCTCTAGGAGAAGCTCCAATGCCTGATCGCCGGAGCGAGCCTTGAGCAGGTTCAGGTCTTCCCGGCGCAGCAGGGCCTCGAGAGAGATCAAGTTCTCTTCGAGATCATCGACCAACAGAAACGAAACCTGGCTCATTTCAGCCGATCCTCCTCAAGTATTGGGATATTCCGTCAAGCGACATGACTGTCGCATTGGGGCAGAGCGCCAGGCCTGCCTCGGGCATGGCAGCAGCAAAAGCAGTTTCAGGGTCTTGGACGATCACGTGCCCGCCGGCGTTCGCAATCGCCAAAAGGCCCCTTGCGCCGTCCTGATTGGCGCCGGTCAGCAGGATGCCGACTGAACTTGCACCAAAGACGTCGGCGGCGCTTTCGAACAAGACATCGACCGACGGCCTGGAGAAAAGAACCGGCTCCTCATTGGTGAGGCCCAGCGTTTCGAAGTCCTCGACCAACAGATGGTAGTCCGGCGGTGCAAAATAGGCGGTCGCGGCCCGCAATGGTTCCTTGTCCTCAACCTCGATTACCCCGATCCGGCATTTCGCCCCGAACAGCTCGGCAAGAACACTGCGCTTGTCGGGCGGGATATGCACGACGATAATGATTGGCAACGGAAAATCGCCTGGCAAATCCGGCAGGATGGCGGTAAGCGCCTCCAGTGCTCCAGCCGAAGCGCCAATGACGATTGCCCTTGGGCAGGCAGCGCTCATCTGCTCACCCTCTGATAGATTTTTTCCTCGCGCACGAATTCTTTGAACTCTTCGCCATGCGCCGAGAATCGAAGGCTTTCCTTCGCGCCGATCCCCAGGAAACCCTTGCGCGCCAACGAATCTTTAAAAAGACCGACCGCTCGATCCTGCAGCGGCCGGTCGAAATAGATCATCACATTGCGGCAGGAGATTAGGTGCATCTCGCCGAATACCGCATCGGTGACGAGGCTATGGTCGGAAAAAACGACACGTTCTCGAAGCGTTCGGTCGAAGGAGACCCGGCCGTACCCTGCGCTGTAATAGTCGGAAAGTGAGGACTTGCCGCCCGACTTGCGATGGTTCTCCGTGAACAGCTGGATCCGGTCCAACTCATAGACGCCGGCCTCGGCCATTCGCAGCGCATCCTGGTTGATGTCGGTGGCGTAAAAGATGGTCCGGTCTTCAAGACCCTCCTCGCGAAACAGGATCGCCAGCGAATAAAGCTCCTCGCCGCAGCTGCAGCCGGCAACCCAGATCTTCAGCGATGGATAGGTCCTTAGATGGGGAACGACATCTTCGCGGATGGCGCGAAAATAGCCGGGATCTCGAAACATCTCGCTGACCTGGACCGTAAGATAGCCAAGGAGACGCGGAAGCATCGTCTCGTCATGCAGCACACGCTCCTGCAGGGCCGAGATCGTCGCAAAACCCATCTGATCACGGGCCTGCCTCAACCGACGCTTGATCGACCCCATCGCATAGTTGCGGAAGTCATAGTGGTAGCGGACATGAAGCGCCTCTAGCAGAAGCCGGATTTCAATGTCCTCGACTTTTTCGAAGGTCTCGATCACCGCGGCATCCACACACGTACGAGTGAGAGCAGCTTCTCCACATCGAGGGGCTTTGCCATGTAATCGTTGGCTCCGGCCTCGATGCAGCGCTGCTGGTCGTCAGGCATCGCCTTGGCGGTGAGCGTGATGATCGGCAGCTTCTTCCAGTCAGGATTTCTTCGGATCGTGCGGGTAGCCGTCAGTCCGTCCATGACGGGCATCATGACATCCATCAGGACGAGATCGATGGCCTTGGCCGCATCGCCCTGCGACTGGCCAAGCTTGTCGAGCGCCTCCTGGCCGTTGCGGGCGATCTCTATGACGGCTCCGCGCGGTTCGAGAATGTTGGTCAGAGCATACACGTTGCGAACATCGTCTTCGACGATCAGGATCCGTCGGCCTTCCAGCAACGCATCCCTGCTGCGCGCCTTGCGGATCATCTTCTGCTGCTCATCGGGCAGATCCGAAACCACCTGATGCAGAAACAGCGAGACCTCGTCCAAAAGCCGTTCCGGTGATTTCGCACCCTTGATGATGATGGACTTTGAGTAGCGGCGCAGTCGCTGTTCTTCGTCTGCAGACAGTACCCGGCCGGTATAGACGATCACAGGCGGGAAGGAATGGCTGCTGTCGGCGCTGATGGTTTCCAGAAGCTGGTAGCCGGACGCGTCCGGTAGCGAGAGGTCGAGTACCATGCAGTCGAACGTCTGCTCCTTCAGAAGCGTCAGGCATTCGGCCGCCGTGCCCGCCCCGATCGTCTCGACATCATGGGAGGTGAGCAGCTTCGCCACGGCTTGCCGCTGCACCTCGTTGTCCTCGACGATCAGAACGCGGTGGACACCTTGCGACAGCTTAGCGTCCAGTTTCTGCAGAACCTCGACGAGCTGTTCGCGCTGAACCGGTTTCATGACATAGCCGACAGCGCCAAGCGACAGTGCGGTCTCGGCGTAGTCGTCGGCGGAGACGATGTGGATTGGAATATGGCGTGTGCGCACGTCGCGCTTGAGCCGGTCGAGCACCGACAGTCCCGACTGATCCGGCAGACCGACATCTAGGACGATGGCGCTTGGCATATGCTGCCTTGCAAGGTCCAGGGCGTCATAGGCCGTGCCCGCAACAAGCGCCCGGAAACCCATTTCGCGGGCGAGGTCACGGAGGATCGCCGAAAACGTATCGTCATCTTCGATCACCAGCAGGGTACGCCTGCCATCGCTCGGCGCTGCCCGATCGTCCTCGACGATCTCATGGCGACTGATGCTGGATGGGCGTGCTTCCTCGACAACAGGCCGTGGTGCGGCGATCGTTTCGGCCGTTCGAATATTCCGGGGGAGAACCCGGGAGGGATCATAGGAAACTGGCACGATGACGGTGAACGTGCTTCCCTGGCCGTGACGGCTGGTCAGGTGAATGGTGCCGCCGAGCAACCGGACAAGTTCTCTCGAAATCGACAGTCCCAATCCCGTGCCGCCGAAGCGGCGGCTGATTGTTCCGTCTGCCTGATGGAAGGCTTCGAAAATGCTGTTCTGCTGCTCCTCGGCAATGCCGATGCCCGTATCCGATACAGCCAGTGCCAGCTGCCCGTCGCCAGCCCTGCGAAGGGCGAGGGTGACCTTGCCCTTTTCGGTGAACTTGAAGGCGTTAGACAGCAGGTTCTTGATAACCTGCTCGAGCCGTTGCGGATCGGTTTCAATGACCGCAGGTGCCTCCGGGGTCATTTCGATATCGAACTCGAGTTCCTTCGACCTGGCCACGGGATCGAACAGCTGTCGGATACTTCCCGCCATCCTTTCGAGGGAAACCGGCTCCGGAGTGATGTCCACATGACCGGCTTCTATCTTCGACAGATCGAGGATGTCGTTGATCAGGGTCAGCAGGTCATTGCCGGAAGACTGGATGGTCTGGGCGTATTTGACCTGTTCCTGGGTCAAGTTGTCGTCCGGATTGTCGGCGAGAAGTTTGGCCAGGATCAGTGAGGAATTGAGCGGCGTGCGCAGCTCATGAGACATGTTGGCGAGGAAATCCGACTTGTAACGGCTCGCCTGCTCGAGTTCGCGCGCCTTCAGCTGAACCGAGGCATTGACCTTTTCGAGATCGTCGCGCTGACCTTCCAGCTGCTGGGCCTGTTCTTCGAGCTGGGAATTGGTCTGCTCGAGTTCCACCTGCTGCTGTTCTAGCCGGGCCTGCGATTCCTTCAGCGCCCGGCCCTGTTCTTCCAGCTCTTCGTTGGAGACTCGTAGCTCCTCGCCCTGGACCTGCAACTCCTCGGCTTGCCTTTGCGTTTCGCGCAGCAAATTCTGTAGGTCGCTGCGGTACTTCGCTGAGCGAACAGCAGTGGCAATCGACGCAGATGCCTGATCGAGAAGGGTAAGGATCTTCTCATCGATTGCGCGCAAGAAGCCCAGTTCAATCACGGAGTTTACTGCCCCATCGACACCGCCAGGCGAAATCAGGAGATGCTTGGGTTTGTTGGTCCCGAGTGCTGATCCGAAGGTGAGATAGCCGTCTGGCACGTCGGAGACCAAGATCGGTTTGGCTCCCGAAACCGCCTGCCCCAAAAGGCCTTCACGCGGTTTGAATCGATCTGGCACGCTTGCGTTTTCCCGAACACCCCAAGTGGAGGCGAGCTCAAACTCATCTTCGCCCTGGACGAAGATTGCGCCGGCGACGGCACCTGTATAGCGAGCAAGGAATTCCAGAATGTTGTCGCCGAGCTCCTCGATGCGCCGATCACCGGTGACCGCGGCATTGAGGCCAACTTCACCAGCCTGTAGCCAGTCCTGACGTCTTCTCGAAAGGGTTGATTGGCGCATCAGGGCGGCGATCGCCAGAGTAAGAAGTATACCAAGGAGGCCAGCAAGAATACTGCTGGCAAAAGCCGTCGTGTAGGCACTTTCCATTTCGGCTAAACGTTGAGCTCGCAGGCGGGCTTCTTCCTGCCGCATGGAAGTCAGTTGAGCGCGAACCGCATCCATCTCGGCCTTGCCGCGGTCGGAGTTGACTACAGCAAGAGCCGCATCGACGCCCTGTGTCCGTCTCAGGTCGATGCTCTCGCGCAGTTCGGAGAGCTTTGCATCGACATGAGACCGGAGCATCGCCAAACGTTGTTGTTGAGATGCATTGTCGCTGATCATGTCCCCGATTGTCTCGACACGCTTGGGAATTGCGGTGATCGCCGCGTTATATGGCTCAAGATACCGCTCGCTGTTGGTTAGAACAAACCCACGCTGCCCTGTCTCTGCGTCCTGGATCAGGGAGAGCAGATCTGAAAGCCCGACGATGACTTCGTGTGAATGGACGACACGCTCATTGTTGGAACGCAATGCCTGCACGTTATACCAGGAAACGGCGGCACTGATGACGAAGAACGCCAGTGCACCAGCCAGACTGAAGGCGACCGAAGGGTCGAGACCTAGGGTTCGCTTGGAGGGCGCGGTGGCGTAGGTTGTCATGTATTTCTCGATTGGGAGTAAATATTGCGGATCATGGGGCTCTTGAGCCTGATCCCTGGCCCGTCAAGTTGATACAGGAACCGAACCTGTGTCGAGCGGGGCTAATGAGAGATGATTTGGTGGCTTTAGCGTAAACGAATGAACGTCTCGCTGTATCGACGTGCGGTACTGGCCTTAGGCTAGCGCTCCTGGAAATACGGATGCTTTTCCCGTATTCCGGGTTCGCTTGCAACATTCGAAATGCCGATCTTTTCTTGATAATGTCTCACATCACGGCGCGTAACGCGCTTGCGGCCCGATGGTTCCATGAGGTTTGAGAAAAATGTCGGTGATGAGTCCGGGCTGATTGATGAGTTTTCGCAAGAAAGCGGCTTTACCTCACAGAGCGGAGCCGCGCAGGAAGATAAAGGGCTGGTCAAAGAGACAATGCGCGCAGTTGGATCCGCTATTCTGACGATCGCGGGGGATCTTGCACAGTCTGAGCTATCTATCGCAGAAGATGTATCCGCCACAGCAATTGAGCTTCTCTCGAGATACCACATCGCCTTATCCGGGCTATCCCGTCGGCGCGACCCTTCATTGAACTCTTGGAGCAATAAGCATGCTCAACGCTTTTCTCAATCGCGCTTAGCGATATGTCAGCAACAGACCTGCCGCTGACCTATGGCGGTCGCAGGGTTCAGCGGCTGAGGTTGAAACTTGGCAAAAGCTGTTCTCAATACAGCACGATGCGGAGGCCCAAAGCCGATGTAATGCTTAAGAATTAGCTCGCAAAACACGGGTCACCAGTTCCATTCCGCTCAAGACCAAGACGAGTAAGAAAAATACGAGAAATCCGCGTGCATTGCCTGACCGCTCGTATCGTTTGCGGCCATGCCAAAAAATGCGCCGGTGAAGTTGGCGTATTCACCTTCGCCGTTTTCGTCGGACAACGCAGACTGATCGAGAACAGGGCCGATTCTTGTCCAGCCGTCATGCCAGTAGTAGAAGCGTGACGCGGCGCCGCGGACTTCAAGCTTCATGCGGACAGGTCCTTGCGGTGCTGCCACGGATTGCTCGAGCATCAGTTCCGTGTTGCCTTGGGGCCATCCGCCCGGGCAGGAAAGTATCTGCAGCGATCGATCGTACTCCTCATCATGGGTAAGGCAGAGGTAGTGGTATGCAAAGCCGTTATAGTAGTCGTCCAGTCCCGCCATCTGATGATAGCTGGTGGGTTCGGCGTCAACGTCGGTTTCGACATCGAAGTCGAGGTCGGTCTGACGGCGTGCCACAAGTGCCTGCTCGAACGTTGATCCGATGGATTCATGCCCGGTCAGCCGCAAATGGCCCGGACGATCGGAAAGCGAAAACAGTCGATCGGGCAGGGGGCTGCGAAACCATTGGAAATCGGCTGGCAGTCGTTGTGGCGCATCGAAAGTATAGCGAACTGGAGTCGCCTCCGCGTCACTCGCCTTCAATCCACGGGGCCTGGCACTGATGTTTCCGGAACAATCGGATCTGCGTGTAGGCGAATCCATCTTCACCCCAGACGCATTACTGGATGGAGGTCTCTCGGCCGAGGACCGAGCGCCTGACGCCCGGCGGTGGTTTGCTGCAAAGATGTACCATGTAGGTTTCACCGTCCGGGGTGTCGACGATGTCACCGTGGCCAGAGCGCTGCAGAACGACGTCCGGGTTGAAGCGGCTTGTGAAGACATGAGTGTCAGGATGAACCTCGTATGGGCCTGTTATCTCCCTTGATAGCGCCATGGTGACTGCATGGCGCATACCGGTTCCGCCTTCTGCGACCAACAGGTGGTACCATCTCGTCGATAAAGATGCGGACCTTCAGCAAGACCAAGCGACGATCCCTGGGATATGTTGGTGATCGGTCCCACCAGCTTGCCTTGTGTCGCGTCGTATTCCTGAAGCACGATCCCGCCAAACGGTGTCGGCCGTGCGCGGTAGTCCCATGTCAGGTTCAGCAGCCACTTGCGGCCATTGTCGTCGTGGAACAGTGAAGGATCGAAACCGGAGAAATTGAGATAGATCGGCGCCGACCAAGGCCCCTCGATCGTTTCTGCGGTGACAAGGTAGTTGTGACAATCCTTGACGAACCGGACTTGCGCCTGACCATGGTATAGATGACCCAGAAGCGGCTATCTTTATGAGTAAGGCACGGCGCCCCAGACGCCACACGAATTCTCTACGTCGCGCAGATCGAGTTGGTCTGCGCGCTCAAGAGGACGTTTTACCAACTCCCATGACTGGAGATCGTCGAGCGGTAAATCTGTACGCCGGGGTACCACTCAAAGGTGGATGTCGCGATGAAATAGTCATCGCCCACCCTGCAAATCGAAGGGTCGGGGTGAAAATCGGGAAGGATTGGGTTCTGGTTCATTCGTTAACGGATCAGGAGAAATCAGCTTTGAGCTGCGCCAGGGCGGGCGGCAATCTGTGGGCAAAATCTAGGTCCTCACCGGGGATTGCGAGCGGAGCTGAGACTGGTCTTGCCTGTTTGTCGCCACGTAACCGCGACTGCCGTCCATCAGAACGCGCGTATAGGGATGCTGCACCGTATTTTCGAGCAGTTGCTGCCTGGTGGCAATCTCCACAAAACCGCCACTCTGCATGATCGCAACCCTGTCGCAGAGATGTGCGACGACCGCAAGGTCATGGCTGACGAGGATATATGTTAGTTTCTCGCGTTCCCGCAGGTCTTTGAGCAAGTTCAGAATTTCGGCCTGAATGGAGACGTCGAGTGCGGAAGTCGGCTCGTCGAGCAGCAGGATTTTTGGTTCGACAATGAGGGCGCGAGCGATCGCCACGCGCTGCCGCTGACCGCCGGAAAGCTGGTGCGGATAACATTGCTGAAATACATCCAAGCGCGAACAATCGAACCATTACGCCTCATCTAATCGAGGGAATTGCAGGTCATTGGTTCCAATACCTTCAAGGCGCGCTTGTCCAAAAACGCTACGAATCAGGACGCCCCCATCGCCGCTACCCGCAACTGATGATGCGAGGGATCGGCTGAAGGGTGCAGCGGCAATTCGTTTGGCCGTGCGGTCTCAACGCGATTCCGCCCAAGGGCTTTCGCCCGGTACAGCGCGCCATCGGCGCTTGCAAGCATCCCGGCGAGGTCGTGGCAGTCCGGTGCAGCAAGGCCGATACTGACGGTGGCCCCGGTTTTCAAACCCTCTGCCCGAGCGGCTGCGTCGGCGAACCGGCTTGCGATCGCCGAGCCGCGACTGAGAGCTTGGGAATGGTCGCACCGCGGCAGAAGCGCAGCGAATTCCTCACCGCCCAGCCGGACAATAAGCGCGTCGGGCCCCGCTTGTTCGCGGGCGGTTTCGGCGAACAGCTGCAAAACGTTATCTCCGGTCGGGTGCCCATGACGGTCGTTAATCGCCTTGAAGTGGTCGAGGTCGAAGGCGAGCAATGAGACGGGGTCACAATGCCGCGCCCGGAGGATCCGAGATGCCTGCTCAAAAAAGGCGTGACGGTTTACAAGCCCGGTCAACTGATCGGTTTGTGACATGCGGAGCAGATGGAGCTTTTCCTCCTCTCGAATAATCATCAGAAAGGACATCGGCATCGCTACCGAGTACAAGACGGCCTCGTACATCGTCGCCTTCCCGACGATGGAGATAATATCTTGCCCGTACCGCTGAAGGAGAACAGGGGCAATGAACGCTCGGCCGAGGTAGAACACGGCATGGACGGCCGAGATCGATACTGCGATCGGACGTGAGCGCAATCGCTGGGCTGTGCGGCTGCGCAGAAGTATCCATGCTGTCAGGCCGCAGGTCAGCGCGATGGGAATAGACGAGACATGGTTCCAGAAGGCGGCCGGGAAGTGCGTGCCAGCGATCGCCCAGGCGGTGGCTAGGAAGCTTAGGGCTGCGACTGACGACCAGAGATACCGGTGACCGTCGAGGCCGGCGACGGCGTTAAGGACCAGAAGGTAGCCCAACATCATTAGGATGTTGACCGCCCCCATGCCGAGCGCGGCCTCAAAGTGGGTGCGGTTCATTGCAAGCACGCACCCGAGAACGAACGCGAAGAGTGCCGCGGCCAAAATACCGAGCACACGTGCGCGACCTGGATGTGCCTGCCTTTCCCAAAGGAGAAGCGACGCTGACACCAGCAGCGTTCCGACGGTTAGGTACCAAAGGGTTTGTAAATCGATTTGCATTGCTCTGCCTGCCTTACGTCAAAGCCTACAGGGTAGTTTTTATAAGATTCTTTATGTCGCCTCTGATGTCGCCGATATGGTTGGCGTAACCTTAAGCGTGCTGTTAAGTGCCGGCGTCAAATCTGGGGTGCTTTCCGGGAAAGGGCTTGCCGGCCAATCGAATGCGACGGTAGCTGCAGCGGTTCAACGTCTGAAAGCACATCTCTGTGCGCTACCGTATTTTTATAAACAGTATTCACAGGCAATGGGCCATGTCGCGGTTCACAACGTCTGTAGTCACGACCGAATATAGGCGATGATACCACTTTGAGAGGGGAACAAATTCCAGGATAGCCAATCAAGCACTAAGTGAAAATCGGCATTGAAGGGTCTTAGGTTCGTGTCTATTCAAGACCTGCTTGGCCCAAATGGCGACAGTATTTTTTCGCCATTCACGTATTAGCTCCCACTTGTCAGTCGGTCTTTATCGGGGCTGCCGAATAGTTTCCCCGAAAGCCAGAGGAAGTGACCATCGTTGGCCACGACATGGCCGAGGCCCGTAAGGAGACATGTGCCGCGCCAATAAAGCAGCCTTCACGCGCCGCATCCGCATAGATCTTCGCTCGCTCCGCACTTGCCTCAGCCGGATCACTGTCATAGGCGACGGTGACGGCCGGATCGGGAAACAATACCGGCGCGACATGCACGACATCGCCCCATAAAAGCAGCTTCTGTCCTTCGCTTTCGACGGCGAAAAAACTATGACACGGCGTATGGCCGGGGCTTGGAATGGTGCGAATGCTGGGCTCTAGCGGCTGGTCATAGCTGAATGCTTTGAAGCGTCCCCTCTTGATGGGAGGGGCGAGCGATCGCTGGTCGCCATCGAACATAGATTTCAGGCGGTTGGAACTTTTGCTCAGACCAGACCGCAATCAGTACTGAAGGCGGTTTCTCCGCTCCAACAGAAGCTCGTGCTCTATAAGCGTCCTCCCAGCCGCGCTGAGTCCGGTGCCGTCGCCTTGATCGATCAACCCGAGACTAAGGAGCCTTTGTTCGCTGTCCGTAGAGAGCGCCACGTCTTCAGCTCTGAAAAGATGCAGAAGAGCGTGCCACTCTTCAAAAGAAACATCCCATCTGCCTACCATGATTTAATCTCCTTTAACGCAAAATTGTACTAGCACGGACTCGTGCGTGATGATTATTCTATGGCCACGATCTTCATCCAAAAAGCGGGGCTACGTCGGGAAGGCGTCGTTTACCACAGGCCGCTCGGATCTGAAGGATAATCCAGAACCCGCACCAAGCGGAAGCAGGGTTTGGTCATGGTTGGCTCCTGCTCTACTGCTCCACCGCCGCAAGGACTGCCTTTGAAGCGATGCTCCTATTGCCGCGCCAGCGGCTGGGGAGCCTAATATAAAACTTGCTCGGCTTACTTCACAATGAGGATCCTGGCGTTTCCTCTTCGGTTCAGAACATTCGTCGCTACGTCATTCCCGTATCGATGCATCCGAAAATCAGCTTGAGAGCAGCCTATCTGTATGTTCCGCAGCACGATCTCGTCGAGGAATGCAGGCATGATCGGATTGCGGAAACGGATCTCATCATCGCTGTGAGCCTGCTCAAGACCAAGACACGCCCCCAGAACGCCGAAGATAGCTGAGGCGGCCCATGCCTGCGGAGAGCAGGCAACCGGATATGGCGTCGGACCTCGACCCGGCTTCCGGATGAAGCCGCAGAACAGCTCTGGCAGACGCCGCATCTCTTGCTCTTTGGCCGCATCGAAAAGACCTTGGAAAACGCGCGCCGCGTCTTCCTTAAGACCGTAACGCACGAGGCCAATGGCGATGGCGGCATTGTCGTGCGGCCATACAGAGCCGTTATGGTAGGACATTGGATTGAACCGAGCTTCGCCCTGGGCAAGGGTTCGGATGCCCCAGCCACTAAATCCTTCCTTGCTCAGAAGTGCGGCCGCGACCCGCTTCGCCCTTGCCGGCGAAGCGATACCCGTGAACAAGGCATGCCCGGCGTTAGAGCTGCGCACGCGACAAGGTCTTTTCATCCCGTCGAGCGCCAGAACATAAGTCCCTAGCTCCTCGTCCCAGAAGTCGGCTTCGAACCGGAGACGCAAGTCTTCGGCGCCTTGTTTCAGATTTCCTGCCAAAACGTGGTGCCCAAGCCTCTCAGCCATCTGCGCTGCAAACCGCTTGGCTGCAAAGACATACCCCTGAACCTCGCACAAGGCGATCGATCCAACTGCGTCGGTACCATCTTCGTGAAAGATGGAGTCGTGGGAGTCCTTCCAGCCCTGGTTCTTGAGGCTGCCGTTCGTTTCGGCTTGATATTCAACGTAACCGTCGCGGTCGCGATCGCCATAGTCGTCCATCCAGCGCAGCGCAGCGTCGATGTTCGGCCAGATCTCGGCGATCGTCTCCAAATCACCAGTCGCATCCAGGTACATGCCCGCCAGCATAACAAAAAGAGGTGTTGAATCGACACTGCCGTAGTAGCGGCCAAAAGGAACCTCGCCAGTATTTGCCATCTCGCCATGGCGCATCTCGTGAAGGATCTTGCCCGGTTGCGCATCCGCTGCGGGATCAACTTCCTGGGCCTGCATCGCAGCAAGCGTACACAAGACGCCCTTGGCAATCGTCGGGTCCATCCACAACATGAACATTGCTGTGAAAATCCCGTCGCGTCCAAAAATCGTGCTGAACCACGGAACGCCCGCGTACGGATATAAGCCTAGTGGGGTCGAGGTGATCAGCATATAGACGTCGGAGGTGGCTCTACACGCGACCTCGTTGAAGAGATCGCTTGAACTCTCCACCGTCGCAATACGTCGCGTCTGGGTGCGTCGGGCGCGACGACTAGCACGATAGGCGCGGAAGAAATCCAGCACTAGCGCCTGCCCGCCTTCCTCGCAAGCAACAGTCATAAAGATCGAGGTCTTTTCACCCGGTCCGAGCACAAGCTCCAACGTCGCACGGTTTTGCTCCAGACGTTTCGGAACTGGTGCGAAGACGATCGAGGTTCGCCGTTTCACCGCATCGAGGCCCGTGTACTGAAACTCAACTCTATCCGGCGCGACGACTTGGGACGTCTCCTGCCCACGCTTTTCCCGCTTCATGCCGCGAACTTCAAACAGGTCGCGAAAGTCGGCATCAAAAGTATAGTCGATTGTCAGCGTGCGATGGGAGGCCGTGAAGTTTCGTACGCTGAGCCGCTCGTAACACACCCCCTCGAACAGAAATTTGGTGCGTTCGAGAAAGATTGCTTCTCGTGGGACAACCTCTAGATCCTGATCGATTTCAGGATTCGTGAGATCCACAGAAAGCGCCGCCTTGTCGTCGTGACTAGACGAATTGAGCAGTAAAAGTTTCCGTCCCTGAAAACGAAGCTCCAGTTTCGACAGAAATCTCGTGTCGCGGTAGAACAAGCCTTCTGCAGCATTCGTACCGCCAATATCGCCGTGGCTGTTCAGGACGGCAAAGCTATTCCCGTCTTTAAGGTTTTGTAACGACCCACCGACAAGCGAGGTCTCCACTTCAATATCGTAGCGAGCGGTGTCGAAGGCGTGCGCTCCATCGTTTAATGCAACATTAGCTACCGTCATGAGATGGACCTATGAACTGAGGATAGGCTCACGCCACCAGTAGACTTTATGGTAGAAGGCAGTGGCGCTAAAGGTATAGAGAGATCGTGTCCAACCCGATGGTGATGTGGAATCGTCGCTGACTGTTCCGTCAGGCGTTCGTATTCGGCGACGTAATTCGACGCCATCCGAGTGGACGTGAACCGATCCTCAAACCGTTGTCGCACCGTCTTGCGGTCAAGAATAGCAGCCATGCGAACTGCTACAATGGCCTCTTCGATTGACTCCACGATAAACCCTGACGCCCCCTCATCCAAGACCTCTGGAACCGAGCCCCGACGCCAAGCAATGGTGGGCGTGCCTTCTTTCATGGCCTCGATCATGACCAGGCCAAATGGCTCGGGCCAATCAATCGGGAAGAGGAGAGCAATCGCGTTTCCGAGGAAGTCGCGCTTTTCGTGATCGCCGATCTCCCCAATGAACTCGATCAGCGGGTCGTCAAGCTGCGGACGAATCACGTGATCGAAGTAGTCTTGGTCCGCTGGATCGATTTTTGCAGCGATTCTCAGCGGAATGCCCGTCCGCTTGGCAATTTCAATTGCTCGATCCGGCCGTTTCTCAGGCGCTATGCGGCCCAGAAAGGCTAGGTAATCACGCCTATGCGCATTGGAAGGCGCAGGCCCTTCTGGAAGACCATGCTGAATGTTGGCCAACCAGTTCGCGTTGGGAAGCGGCAAACGCTGGTCATTGGAGATGGAAACGAGCGGCATTTCTGTAAATGCGCGATAGACTGGGTGAAAATCCGGTAGATCGAGCCTGCCGTGTAATGTCGTTAGACAGCGTGTGGAGGAATCCCGAAAAGCAGGAAACTGAAGCAGATCAACATGGAAATGGATGACATCGAATGACGATGCCCGGCGGCGAACCTCGTCCAGCATCACGAGGAGGCTAGCAGTGTGATCCCGAATGCCTCTTAGTCGCAAACCCTGGGGGACAGCCCGTACGAGTTCAGCAGAGGTTTCCGAGTCTCCGCTGGCAAACAGCGTGACATCGTGACCCTGTTCGACAAGTTCTTCGGTGAGCCAGGAGACGACACGCTCGGTGCCGCCATAGAGTTGAGGCGGAACGGATTCCGCTAGGGGTGCCACTTGCGCAATACGCATGGATTATTCTCTTTTGTGCCGAGCGCCAGTCCAGACGAGGTTTCGTGGGACCGCCAGCATCCGCTCACGAGGGCGTTGCTAATGCTCAAGAACAGCGAGTACCTTATATGGGGAGAAAAACGCGTTTGACCAGGATCATGCCCTAGATAACGCCCACGACAGGCTTCACTGGTAACTCGCAGCGAGCACTTGTTACAGTACCTGTTGGCTTTCCCAGGCCGAGTTTGGCCGAGTTTGGCCGAGACCGGCACGGCCGCCCCGTAAAGGACGTCAAGTAGCACCGACATGTTTACCGCATCGGTTTGCAGCGTCAGGCGAGTAATTGGCCCATCAACAAGTTAAAGAGAAGGGCCATCGCGCAGGCGGCGCGTCGCCAATGACGCCAGGGTTGCCGGTGCCTCGAGGATCGCTTCGACGTCCTGAGCTTTGACTTTGCTCTCTTCAAAAGAGCAGACGTAACTGAAGCTCTTGTTAAAGCGGGAATTGTAACTACATATCTCTAGTCGACCAATGATTGTCATGTCGAGCGGGCGCAGGGCTCCGCCTGGATCTCCCTTCAAAAGATCGATCTGTCCGGCAAGTGTCGCCGGAGACACGCCGGGCCTAGCCGTTCCCGTACGCGTCATATTCTTCAGCGGCCTTACCCCAAACAGAAGGAGGACAAAATGTCTTCCAATCACTATCCCGCGTGTGTCTCGCAAAACCTGGTGCGAACAAGTGCATTCGGCTATCATGAACGCACAGTGATCGCTGACTGTGTGTTAACGATGGCCACCGTGCGAAAGCTGCCTCTGGCGAGCACGAGGTCCTCTTCCACGTCTCAGTGGAAAGCCCGAACGCCGACGACGGCATTAAAATCAGACCGGAATGCGCAACCTCTCAACAGACGAAATCAAAGAGCAGCAAGCTGACAAAGCCGTAAATGGCCCGCAGAAATAGCAGCAGATCAGGAGATTTGTTGCCGCAGGCCCTGCTCACGAATGAAGGATTCATAATGAACTCCACATTCCGCCAAACTGCGGACAAGCTTTTTCGCGCTGCCGAGGCAGGCTCAAACGCTGAAAAACTCACGGTTCTGCGAAAGGGAATGCAGCTGCGACGGCGCGAGCTGCGAGAGACAGAGCGTACCGTCAGGGAAGCCAGCCGGGTCAATGCTCAGTTTCCTTCCGCAACGTGGAGGAAAACCCCTTGACCCAGTTCGACTAGACAGGCGTGGGAGGCCTGTATTCGGGCAAATCTCTCCGCGGGAGCAGGTGGCCACGCTACCGACGTTTTGAGACGGCCGCCGAGGCTCTGCGTTTCGCGGTTGAAGACATGCCCGGCGCACAGCATATGGGTTCTCTCCTCGAAGTCGACGAGGCACGGTTCGACCGTAGACAGATCCGGGCGCTTTACGACGCGCCGGCATATCCGCTGGCACGCCGCATCAAGTAATCACCCGTCTCCCGGCTTTTGCTGCCTGCGGCGCTTATCCCAAGAACGAAATAGGTTCGTGCTGTTCGGAATCGGCCCCGCCTTTCTGTTTCTCCTCAAGCAGAGGCTACCGTTCGGGATGATGCGCTCGGGCGCACTGCCCTGGGTCTCGACCATAGCAACAAACATCGCCGTTACCGTGTTGACGGCACTTTTGATATAGACCGTCGGGATTATCCCGTTCCTCCTGATCCATCTGCCGATCGTCCTCATTGCCGGATCCGCAGGCGTCTGGCTGTTCTACGTTCAGCACCAGTTCGAGGAAACGCACTGGTCGAGACCGCCGGACTGGGCGTTCCCTCACGCTGCCATGCATGGAGCCTCACACTATGATCTGCCGCGCCCCTTGCGGTGGATGAGCGGCAACATCGGCATGCATCATATTCATCATCTCTCTAGCCGGGTGCCGTTCTATCGGCTGCCTGAGGTGCTTCGAGACCATCCCAAGCTTGCAGATGTCGGCCGCATCAGCATTCGCGACAGCCTGGCCTGCGTCAAACTTGTTCTCTGGGATGAGAAAAGGCAGCGGCTGATTTCCTTTAGGGAGGCTGAGATGAGCTTGTTGGCGGCGCAACGAACCAGCGATACCTGAACATACCCGTCGGGTTTGTGCATATGGGGAGCGGAAATGCCTAAAATTTCCATACGCCATCGGACGACTTACAGCTACCGTAGCCCTGTTCAGCTCTCTCCTTACCGACTACTGCTGCGACCGCGCGAGGGGCCGGAGCTCTTGCTGAAAAGGCACCAGATTGCAGCTTCTCCCGGAAACAGGGTTTTCTGGACAACCGATGTGTTCGGGAACGCAGTTGCGACCGTGACGTTCTCGGAGCCGACCAAACAGCTCGAGATCGTCAGCCATGCGGATGTCGATCTGAAATCACCAGCCTGGCCCGTGTTCGATATCGCTGCGTCGGGCGCAAGCTATCCCTTCCGCTACGAGGATAGGATTGGAAAGACCTTGGCGCCCTCAGGGGTGTCCAGTATCCCGATCCTTGGCGAATTGCAGCAGTGGGTCAAGGGCTTCGTCATGGAAAATTCGACCGATACGCTGTCGCTGTTGAAGGATCTTAGTGCCGGGGTTTCGAACGGTGTCGCCCATAATGCGCGCGATACAGGAGAAACGCAGCCTCCGCTGGAGACCATCTCATTGCGGTGCGGGAGCTGTCAGGATCTTGCGACGCTCTTTGCCGAAAGTGTCCGGGTTCTGGCCTCGGGGCGAGGATCGTGTCCTGATATCTCTACGACCCGGCGCACACCCTCGTCGGTTCGTCGCCGGGAGGCTCGACCCATGCATGGATTGAAGTTTTCCTTCCGGGTGCGGGATGGATCGCCTTCGACCCGACAAATAGGAGCATGGGCAGCGCTAACCTGATCCCCGTGGCGGTCGCGCGCGACATCACCCAGCTCATACCGGTTTCGGGAACGTTCATCGGCCCCACGGGCGCCTTTCAATCGATGGACGTCGCCGTGGACATCGCCTTCATTGGCTGATGAAACCTGAACGACAGGCGGAAATGCTGTGATATACGCGAACCGGATATAAATCCGATGCGTCCCTTGTAAAACCAGAACCTGTGCCTATATATTGATCATCGACCATTGGTTGTGACGTTGGTCCGGAGCTTGGCTCCCGTCGGATTTCCTCTCAAATCATCGATCTTATCCCGCAAAGCATCTCGGGAACCACAACGATTGTTCTGAAAGTAAATCGTCATGACTACTGGCACCGTCAAATGGTTCAATACCACCAAGGGCTTCGGCTTCATCCGACCTGACAATGGCAGCACGGACGTGTTCGTCCATTCATCCGCCGTCGAGCGCGCCGACCGCAAGTCCGGGAAAAGCTCCGCCGAAAATCTTCAGGCAGCTTAAAGTTTTCATTCGCCCCGCTGACCACGGATGTACTGGCAGCAGAGCTGAGTGACTGTGAGAGGTCGGGTTAGCGCCCGGCCTTTTTTGTTTTTGGACCGGGCCAAGGGTCTGATGCTACCCGGCTTCTTGGATGCGTCCGAGGACCAGACCGAAAGAAGATCATCATGACTATGACGAAGCAGGCATTCTTCAAGCCCGAAAAGATATCCGCACGAGACAAGGCCGCGACCACGAGTGAGGTCGCTCGCCAGATCATCGAAACGGAAGCGGCCGACCGGACCCGGAAAACAGCGCGTCTGCGCCAGTTGCGCGAGGCGCAGCCGATCGAGCCGAAGCCGGTCCGCCCAACGCGACGCCGAAAGACAGCAATAGCGGCTTGATTGCAACCTTTGACCGGAGCTGGTGGCAACACCGCTTTGGTCGGACCAGTGCAGTCTCGGCGCATAAATCGGAAGGATCGGATATGACTGCCACTCCTACAAATCTTCTGTCTGGCTATTCCAATGCCGCTCCAGTAGCCGTCACCGTGATCAGCTTTGTTTTTGTCATGTTCTTGATGGGGGAGGGCTGGCTTTGGTGAACATATCCGACCTGAAGCAAACGCTTTTGCGAAGGCTTCTGAAGCGAGCGGATTATGCCACGCTCGACCTGAAGCCCGAGGTGGGGACGAACCACTTAGCCGAGACCGTTCTCATCGAGCAGATCCGGTCTGGGATGATCGCGCTGGAGGACTACCCGGCCGCCCGCACCACCGGCCTGAAAAGTGAGCCGACGGATCAAGTAACGATCTCGTCCGAGCAGGCGCCTTCGCTGAACGATCCTGTGTCGGAAAGCGAAAAATCGAAAGCGCAGATCGAATTTGCAGCGAGCTCCAACGGCGACCGTTGGTTCTTGTGCGGGGACGGCAAGCACGGTGGCCGCTTTGTGCTGCATCGTTCCAATCCTGCGTCGGGCGGACACGAGACAACCAGCGCCGTCGAGGCCTTCCTCGAACTTAGACCTATTGGGCCTGAGCATGAGGCGTTACGAGCCCTAATAAAGGTCCGGGGATGACGCTGGCCGTCTTAGGGCACCGCTCAAGCTGCGGCGACAGGCGAACCCTGAAGTCAGCCTTCACAGCTGCTGCCAGGTTTTGTGGGGCTCAGCAGGGTTTGCAGATCCGGGTCCCATTGAGGAATACGCGATCGCTGTCGCTCGCCGTGGCTTTGCGTCCAGCGTGAATGATCATCTGGACACCACCTCCCACGAGGATCTCTGCCACCTCATCACATTCACTTTCTCGCAAGAAAAGTTCGATGACGGCGACATCCGGCATATTGGTGCTCTCCAGCCACTTCATCGCCCCAGCGCAGGATGTTAGGCTTTTCGGCTCGCGGACTTGCGCATCGGCAAGCGTTTGCTCCGCAGCCATTGCAATCAGGGCTTCGTCTTTCAGAATCGTCGGGAGGCTCGAAAAATTGCGGAGTGTTGCCGACAACCATATGGGGAGTGGACGTCACAATCTGTTTGAAAACGTTGCCGTGCCATTCTCCGTAAGAGCTCGAACGAGAGCACTTCAGCTGGTCATCTGTTTTGGTCGATCGCACGAGGCGATGGCTGCTGCTCTGCCTCATGGTCCGGTAGCCCGAACTTTATGACTGCTGAAACGAGTACGGCTAAGATCAATATTGCCAGAGCGAGCTTCATCGCGGTCTCCTCCTAGAAGAAGAATCTAACTGATCAGCGACTGCAAAGTTCACGGCTAGAGAAGCGTAGGAGTTAATGCGTCAGCCGTCAGTTTCGTGCCGCTGGTTTCTCGTTAGTGTTCCGAGCCACCAAGCATCACCGCTCACTATCGAGAACGAGATCGTCGTTGACGAAGCTCAGGACGATTAAGCCGCTCGTTGCCATCAAGCCGCTGATCGGCAGACCGGCGAGAAGGCCCACACAAGTACCGTAGCAACACTCCGCCGTGGCAAGCCTGCAAGACGGCCAGATGGGAAGGCTTAGGCGCTAGGCCTTCGCGACCTCTACCTACCAGCACTCAGGCGAGATATGCGCCGGGACCAACAATGATCCGAACATCCTGGTGGCGAAACACCGTATACCGCACCACGGCAACCCGCTCCCTTTGGGACATCAACAATCGAGACCGTGAAGCGCAACCACGATAGACGGCACCCGCTCCTACCGGCGCGATCGCAAGAACCACTGGCGACGATGGCACAGCGCAGGTTCATCAGAGCGCCACATCGACATTGATCCCCGACGGCTTCTGGGTGCGTCGCGATCCGCATCGCTACAATGCGACGATCCGGGAAATTCCCTCCGTATTCGTGCGGATGGCGTCTGGCGCGGCCGGCACGACCAGGTATGTCGCAGATGATACATCGGCCATAAGCTTGGGGCTCCGATGTGAAGTAGCCCACCGCCCGGAGGGTCTCGATCAGAGCGAGTGATTTCTCATTCAACAGAGAAAGAAAATGCACACTCGACTCCGTTCATCCGGGCAATGCGGTTTTGGAAGAAGGAAAGAGTGAAGGTCTCCCCATGGATCGTCTTGAAAGCTCTCTCACTTGGAAAGCGATCCAATTTAGGAAGGTACCCTAGCTGTGAAGTGGTCTGGATTTCAGCTCCGCAATTTTCATTGTTCCCGCCAAACTCAAACCGTATCGAGCCAGTATCTGACGCTTTAACTGCGTAAGTCACTCTGTCACCCTTCAGGGACAAACCCCGGAAGGAATGCACAACCCCGTCGGTCTGCGTCACTTCTATGGCTGGATCTTTTGCTACAACAGGAGTCGCAGTTGCCAAGATAGCAAGGAGTGCAGGAATGCGCATGGGAGTCTCCATAAAAATCATCATTCGCACAGTCGCTACGTGCTAGCTATCCGTTTGTTCAAAGCAACACCGTCCGGACATCATCATTATTCCTGGTTGTCCGCCATGGCTTTGCCGCCCAGCTGCGTATCTAGTTTCAGATCGCTGTCACGGTCGTTCTGGATGCTCCCGGTGATGGAGCGCGGGGGCGTAGTTGCACTGAGCGGGGGCGCCCCATTCTCCCTTACATCCACGTCCTACAACGAGGCCAGCGACGACGGCGGGTCGGAGCGCTGACCTCTCCCGCAGAGGGGTAAGCCTTGGGCCTGCGGTTTCGGCAGCCCAAACATTGGGCTAATTTCGGAAGGCAAAGGCTCGTCCAGGGTAGATGGCGAGCCCTCGTCTCCATAGCCCGAACAGGTGGGCGATCAGTAACTAATCCAAACTGGGGTAGTTCCGTGGGGTAAGGAAGAAATGTCCAAGTTTAACCGCCCTGACATCGGCAGGCACCACACCTAGTATTTAACGAGGGGCGTAATAAAGAAGGTTATCAATTGCTGAACGCCTATGCCGCGGCGGCCACTCCAAGGCGGAAGATCGGCCAATACTTTAATGATAGTTCTTGAAACAATGGTAGAACGCAAGGCTTCGACACCGCACCGATCTTTGACGGCGGCCGCAGACAGCCATCCTGACCGCCCCGAAGGAACTTTGGCATGATCCAGGCTTTTCATAGTGGATTTATGAGCGCGATGAACGCCTCATCCATTAGCTTCAGGGGACGATGATGTATCATCTAGGCCGCGTGATTGATCATGTGCATCTTCGGGTGTCAGATCTCGAAAGGAGCCGGCGGTTTTATCGAGCCGTCTGTGACGCGCTCCATCTAGAAGAAGTTTTCCAGAGTTCGGCTGATCACTTCATCATCGACGAGATCTATGTCGATGCCGCCGATGAGTATGTGTCTCGAATTCATCTCGCTTTCCAGGCTCGGTCGCAAGATGACGTCAACGCATTTCACCGGCTCGCCCTAAGAGCCGGGGGCAGGTCGAACGGAGCGCCTGGTCTAAGGCCCTACCACGATAGATATTACGCGGCCTTTGTGCTGGATCCAGATGGCAATAATATCGAGGCTGTCTGCGACGCGCCCAATTTTCGAAGTGCAGAATCTGTCGTTGTGAAAAGAGCTTAGGATGGTAGCGTTAGCTCATTTCGCTCCGGTGCATACGCCTGGGGGCAGGCCCTCAGGTCGTTTTCTCATTAGGCTCCACTGGAATATCTAGTTCTATCTGAATAGACCGTGCGGCCGCCATGTGAAGCTCGTCGCGATCATGCACGCCTCTGTTATATAGCTTTGCGACCACTGCAGTCAGCCTGCCGATCGCAGCTGGATCCCGCACGACGCCTTGAGCGCGCGCGACCTCCTTGACCACACCCGCACAAAAGCGCGCATCTTCTTTCGAGATCGGTGCTAGCACTTTTTATCTCCCCAAAAAATGGCCCACCCCACAAATGGGGTGGGCCACAACTTCCTTAGAAGTCCATGCCCGGACCGGCGGGCAGGGCGGGCGCGGCGTCCTTCTTTGGCTTTTCGGCGATCATCGCTTCCGTTGTCACCAGGAGGCCGGCAACAGAGGCCGCATCCTGAAGGGCAGTGCGAACCACCTTCGCCGGATCGATGACGCCCTGGGCATAGAGATCGCCGTACTCGCCGGTCTGCGCGTTCCATCCGAATGACAGATCAGTCTTTTCCCGGAGCTTGCCAACGATAATCGAGCCTTCGGCGCCGGCATTCTCAGCGATCTGACGCACAGGTGCCTCGATCGCCCGGCGGACGATGTC
>NZ_JAFLMY010000028.1:0-53660 GCF_017313375.1 Agrobacterium sp. Ap1 | reverse complement strand
TCGACCGGCTTCAGCCGCGACGACAAGGCGCCCCGACGGCCCTGTGCTTCGTGAATGGTGGCGGGCGAAAATTTTGCGATCGCAGCCAGATCCTCCTTGGAGGGACGCTCGGGAATGTCTTTGATATGTACCATTGCAGGCCCTCCTCGTGGCCATAGATAAACCGCACGGCGGCAAGGCTGCCGCCGTTGGCAATTGTCGGATTTTGGTTTGGGATCAGAAGGCGCTATGCGCCCTCAGATTAGGGGATCGGATCGAACTTCAGTTCGGAGAGTGGAACAACCTTGTCGGTACGGGTCATCTTGTATTCGGTGCCCTGACCGAGCCACTTGTCCCAGATCTTGTTGATCTCGCCATCGGCATCCAGCTTGCGCAGGATTTCGTTGACCTTGGCGGTCAGCGCCGGCTGATCCTTCTGCATGCCGATACCGATCGGCTGGTACAGCATCGGCTCTTCGATCATGCGCATTTCCTTGCCGCGGGTCTTCGACTCGTTGACGAATTTGGTCGTCGTCATCGTGTTGGCGACCATGCCGCGCGCCTTGCCCTGTTGCACGGCGAGATAGGCGGAAGCCGTGTCCTGGAAGGTCAACGGTTCGGACTTGTTGAGCTTGATCGACATTTCCGAGGTCGAACCCTTGGCCGAGGCGATACGCTGGCCGACATAGTCGGCCTTGGCCTTGCCTTCGTCCGTCGCCGGAACGATGAGCATTTCCTTGGCGAGATAATAGGGATCGCTGAACTGAATCTGCTCGGCGCGGCTCTGGGTATAGGCGAGGTTCGCTACGGTGATGTCGACGCGGCCGAGCTTGACTTCCGGCACGCGGGCTTCGACCGAAACCGGCTTCACTTCCGCCGTCACGCCCAGTTCTTTGGCGATGGCATTGCAGAGATCGACGTCGAAGCCGGCCATTTCACGGGTCTTCGGATCCGGCGCCGAGAATGGCGGCACGTCGGCAAAGGTTGCGCAGCGCAGCTTCTTGGCCGACAGGATGTCGGCAAGCTGGTCTGCTTTTGCAGGCGCGACGGCAGCGGTGCTGGCGACGAGTGCTGCGAGAGTTGCGAATTTCCAGTTCATTTGCTGTTCTCCATTGTTATTTTATGTGGAAGGCAGTCAGTGCCGCAGATCAGCGAGGAAGCGCTGGGCACGCGGATGTCGTGGATTCTTGAAAAAGTCTTCGGGAGGAGCGGTTTCGAGGATTTCGCCTGCGTCGATGAACCATATGCGGTCAGCGACATCGCGGGCAAAACCCATTTCGTGAGTGACGCAGAGCATGGTCATGCCTTCGGCGGCCAGGCTCTTCATGACGCTCAGCACTTCGCCGACCATTTCCGGGTCGAGCGCGCTGGTCGGTTCGTCGAACAGCATGACGGGCGGTTCCATGGCAAGTGCACGGGCAATCGCCACGCGCTGCTGCTGACCACCGGAAAGCTGACCTGGATAGGAATTCGCCTTGTCGGCGAGACCAACGCGGTCAAGCAGTCTGAGAGCCTTGTCATGGGCAGCGGCAGGCGGCACACCTTTCACCCGGATCGGCGACATCGAGACATTCTCGACGACCGAAAGGTGCGGAAAGAGGTTAAAACTCTGGAAGACGAAGCCGATACGGCTGCGCAGCTTGTTGAGTTCACTTGCCCGCATCGGCGCGTGGATATCCTGCCCCTCAAAGCTGATGCCGCCGCTGTTGATTTCTTCCAGCCGGTTGACGGTGCGGATAAGCGTCGACTTTCCGGAGCCGGACGGGCCGCAGATCACCACCACTTCGCCCCGCGCCACTTCGGCATTGATGTTCTTCAGGACCTGATAGTCGCCGTAGTTCTTGCAGACATCGGCGATACGGATCGCCTGGGCGGCCTGCGGTTCGGACACTGAGGTGCTCATAGCTGCTCCGTAATGGTTTTGAGGGGCGCGGCCTCGGCCGGAAGGCGGGCATTGCGCGGCCCGGCACGACGGCGGGCGATACGCCGCTCGACGCTGTTGGCGACATAGGTCAGGCTCCAGCAGAGGATGTAATAGACCACTGCGAGAATGAGGAAGACTTGGAAGGGCTGGGTCAGAAGCTGGTTGTTCACCTGGCTCGCGGCGAATGTCAGATCCGGCACATTGATGACGTAACCGAGCGTCGTATCCTTGATCGTCGAGACGAAGGTGGAGATCATGCTCGGGATCATGTTGTAGAGCGCCTGCGGCAAGATGACGAAGCGCATGGCACCCATATAGCCATGGCCGAGAGCCCGCGCCGCATCCATCTGCCCCTGCCCCAGCGAAACAATGCCGGCGCGAACGACTTCGCTGAGGAACGCACCCTGATAGATGACTAGCGTCACCAGCATGATCAGGAAGCTCGGCACATCGGCACCCGTCCAGAGCGGGATGACAAAATAGCACCACAGGATGAGCATCAAAAGCGGCACGCCGCGGGTGACATAGACCAGCGCGGTCATCGGCCAGCGCAGGAACCACCATTTCGACAGGCGCGCGAGCGCCATGAGAATGCTGACCGGGAAGGCGAATGCGATGGCCAGGGCCGACAGGATCAGCGTGTTGGCGAGACCGCCGAGCGGGCCGTTGGGATACTGGCCGATCAGGAGAAGCAGCCAATAATCCTGGATGATGGTGATGAAATCCTGGATCATGCGCGTGCCCTCCGCGCCGGATCGGCTCGCATCGCGATATAGGCGCCGATCCCCATGATGATGAGCGAGAAGAACAGGTAGGTCACCGTACCGATCATGTAGACTTCGAAGGTGCGGAAACTGATGTTTTCGATTTCCTTGACTGCATGGGTCAGTTCAGGAGCACCGATGACGATGGCAAGGCTGCTGTTCTTGAAAAGCGAAACACTGTGATTGATCAGCGGCGGCAGCGCGTTGCGCACGCCCTGTGGCATGATCACGAAGCGCATGGCAGAGGCGTACCCGTGACCGAGTGCCTGGGCGGCCTCCATCTGGCCGGGACTGACCGAGCGCAGGCCGGAGCGAAGGTCTTCGCTGAAATAGGCAGCCTGACACAAGCCGAGGCCGATCACCGCAAAGATGGCTTCGGCATTGTTGTTCGCCAGCCAGTCCGACAGGCCCTGCGGCATCAGTGTGAAAATGCCAAAATACCAGAGCATCAACTGCACAAGTGTCGGCACATTACGATGGTAGGACACATAGGCAGCAACGATCGGTTCACCGATGCGCAGTGGCGACACGCGCAGCGCAAGCAGAAGGATGGCCAGCGTCATCGCCAGCGTCCACGAACCGATATAAATGATGAAGGTCATCTCGATGCCGTGCAGCAGCATCGAGATGTATTCCGGGTTGTTGAGGATTGCCGAAAGATCGAACCCGTTCACCGCGTGGTCCCTTCGGAACGGGCGGCAGGGGTCTGCGGCTTGGCCGTCTGCAGGCCGCCCATCACCTGAAGCGTCGGGGTGATTTCCATATGGCCGATATTGACCGCAACAGGTGCAGCAATCGCGAAGGCGATCGCATCTGCGATATCGGAAGCCTGTGGTAGTTCGAAACCGTCGATGAAGCGCTCGCGGATCGATGGGTCATTGCCGTGGACGTGGTTGAAGATGTCGGTCGCAACTCGGCCCGGGCAGATTTCCGTCACCCTCACCCGCTTGCCAAACGTGTCGATGCGCAGCTGGTTCGACAGCATGGCGACACCTGCTTTTACGGCATGATAGGTCGAGTTGCCGCCGAAATTGTAATTGCCGGCAATCGAGGAAATGTTGATGACATGGCCGCGATCCCGCTTTGCCATGCCGGGCACCACCATGCGGCAGAGATGCAGGACGGCGCGCAGGTTGACGTCGATCAAGAGGTCGATATCGCCATCTTCCGCTTCAAGAAACTTCTTCGGCCGGTCGACGCCGGCATTGTTGATGAGGACGTCGAATGCCACGCGGCCAGTCAGCTCTGCGAGAGCTTCCCGGTTGGTTACGTCAACCGCGTGGGCGATGCAGCCGGTACGCTCGGACAGTTCGTGCAGCGGCTCGGCGCTACGCGCAACGGCGTGGACTTCAAGCCCCTCGCGGCACAGTCGTTCAACGACGGCGGCACCGATTCCCGACGAAGCGCCGGTTACCAGAGCAGTCTTGTAGTCGGAAAATGGCATGTCGATCCCCTTTGTTAAGATGAGACTAGCGAAGCTTTTTTCACTTGCCTAAGACCGATTAGTTTTGGGCTAATAAGGAAGCGTTATGGATGTCCGCACGTGTTGCGGAAGGCTGCATTTGCGCTTTATAAATCAAGCGGCTAGGTTTTCTCTTCAACCGCGAAGCAGCAGGTCGCAAACCGCTCACGACCTCATTTGCGGTGATAACAACACAGGCAGCATCGACCATAATGGATATCCGGCGCCTCAAATCCTTCATCGTCATCGTCGATAGCGGCAGCATCACACGCGCCGCCGATATCCTGCATCTTGCCCAGCCGGCGCTCAGCCAACAGCTTGCAGCGCTCGAGGATCATTTCGGGCAGAAGCTGCTGATCCGCAGCCAGCAGGGCGTCACGATGACCGCCGCCGGTCAGGCAGTTTATCGCCACGCGCAAATCATCCTGCGGCAGATGGAACAGGCGCAATCCGACGTCACCACAGCCGGCAAGTCACTGGCCGGTCGTGTCTCTGTCGGGCTTGTCCCGTTCAGCAGCGCGGCGACGCTTTCGGTCGAGCTTCTGTCGGAAACGCGAAAACGCCATCCCGGCATCCTCCTGCACCTGACGGAAAGCGTCGGCCAGACCTATAGCCAGATGATCATGAACGGCCGTCTGGAAATGGCGCTTATTCATGGTGTCGGCCCGATCAAGGGCGTTCGTTTCGAACCGCTGCTGAAAGAAGAGTTTTTTGTCGTCGCGCATCCGGATTTCGAAATCGAGGCCAGCGACGCGCCCGTTCCGGTCACGGCACTCGACGGCCTGCCGTTCCTAATGCCGCCCGCCTATAACTTCGTGCGCCGTGCGGTCGATACCGCGTTCTCGCGCAGCAAGGTCGAGCTGAAAGTGGTGGCGGAAGTGGAAATCGTGAGAACGCTCAGCCGTTCTGTCGATCGGGGGCTTGGCGCCACGATCATGCCCAAGGCGATCGCCGACCGGCTGATTGCCGAATCCAGCGAAAAACTGATTTGTCGCCTTGTGTCGCCGCGCATCGAGGAGACTTTGTCTCTGTGTGTATCCGATCAAACGCCGCTTTCGCAACCGGCGGTCGCGGTCAAGAATATTCTTGTCGAACTGACGGCCAGGCTGAAGGCCTGACCGTCATAACCAGCTGAAACCGATTTACTTCATGTCCTTGCAGTACTGTGCGATCCGGTTGCAGCCCTCTTCCAACATTTCCATGCTTGTGGCGTAGGAAATGCGGAAATACGGGCTCATGCCGTAGGCCGCACCCTGCACGGTCGCGACATGGTGCTCCTCGACAAGACCCATGACAAAATCGACATCGGTCTCGATCTTGCGGCCACCCTTGGTGGTCTTGCCGATCAGCTCGGACATGTTCGGGAAAATATAGAACGCACCTTCGGGCTTATGGGCACGCAGACCCTCGATTTCGGCCAGACGGCCGAGCACATAATCTCGACGGGTCTTGTAGATGGAAGAGCGTTCCTTCAGCAGATCCTGCGGACCATCGAGTGCCGCAACGGCTGCCGCCTGTGTCAGGGTCGAGGTGCCGCCGCTGTTCTGGCCGTTGACATTGCTGATCGCGGCAATGAGATCCTTCGGGCCGCCGCAATAGCCCAGACGCCAGCCGGTCATTGCATAGGCCTTGGACACGCCGTTCATGGTCAGAACCCGATCATAAAGACGCGGCTCGACTTCGGCGATCGTGCAGAACTCGAAATCGTCGTAGACGAGATGCTCGTAGATATCGTCGGTCAGAATCCAGACATGCGGGTGGCGCAGCATGACCTCAGCGATTGCCGCCATTTCCGCGCGCGAGCAGGCAGCGCCCGTCGGGTTGTTCGGAAAGTTCAGGAACAGCCACTTGGTACGTGGCGTGATCGCTGCTTCGAGGTCTTCTGCGCGCAGCTTGAAACCTGCATTTTCCGGGCACGGCACCGAGACCGGAACGCCACCGGCGAATTTGACGATATCCGCATAGCTGACCCATGACGGCGCCGGGATGACAACTTCATCACCCGGATTGCAGGTGGCCAACACCGCATTGAAGATGACCTGCTTGCCACCGCCCGAAACGACGATCTGGTTCGGCTCATAGGTCAAGTTGTTCTCGCGCTTGAACTTGCGGATGATCGCCGCCTTCATGGCCGGCGTGCCGTCCATTGTCGGGTATTTGGTGTCGCCCGCGAGTGCTGCGGCGTAAGCGGCCTCGATCGCATGCGGCGGTGTCGGGAAATCCGGCTCGCCGGAGGAGAGGCTGACAACCTTGATCCCCTGGGCGGCCAGTTCACGGGCGCGTTGCGTCATGGCTGCGGAGGCGGAGATGGAGACATTTTTCAAACGGTCGGCTGTGGCGGGCATGATTTGGTCTTCCGGTTTGTCTAATTCTGGATGGAAAAAGGGAAAGGCCGTGGCTTCAGCCGACAACCTCTGATGCAGGTGCAAGCGTGCCGCCGGCGGCCTCGATTTCGCTGCGCACGATCCGCGCCAGCTCGAGCGAACCCGGCGTGTCGCTGTGAACGAGAACCGATTTCGCCGGCATGTCGATGGTCGCGCCGTCGATTGTGGTGACCGTGCGGTCGACTAGGAACTGGCGCACGCGGGCGCGCACGGCCCCCTCATCCTTGACCAGAGCACCCGGCAATCCGCGGGCAACAAGACGCCCCTGCGCGTCATAGGCGCGGTCGGCGAGGAACAGCAGCAGCGTCTTCAGCGAGGCGCGCTTGGCAGCCGCTTCGATCTCGCTGCCGGGCATGGCAAAAATGATCAGTTCGGGATCGACGGCGCGGATCGCATCCATCATCAGGTCGGCCAGCTTCGGATCACGATTGACCATGTTGCCCATGGCCGCGTGAAAACTGAAATGTGCAACGCGCTGACCTTCGCACGCCGCAATCGCCTTCAACGCACCCAGCTGGTAAAGCATCTGCTGGCGCAGTTCATCGGCGGAATAGGGAATTTCGCGGCGGCCGAAACCGGCGCGATCCGGCAGACCAGGATGGGCACCGATGCCGACGCCGTTTTCCTTGGCAAGGCGCACCATGCGCGCCATCGTATCGGGATCGCCGCCATGGAAACCACAAGCGATGTTGGCCGAGGAGACCACCTTCATCATCGCCTCGTCGTCGCACAGGCTGTAGGGACCAAAGCCTTCGCCCATGTCGGAATTAAGATCGATCTTCATCTCTTCTTCCCTCACTTCATGGCCTGCAATGCATCGCAAACCATTCGAGACGTGCTGCGAACATCATCGATGAAAGTCGCCACTGCCTTTTCGACGGCCGCCGCCTGAGCATGCGTTGCACGGACAAAACGCAGACGGCTGCCGATACGCGCCTGCCCGAGCCGCCAGAGATCGGCCTCGATTACGCCGGCAATCTTGGGATAACCGCCAGCCGTATTGGCATCGGCCATTTGGATGATCGGCTCACCGCTTGGTGGAACCTGAACGACACCGGACACGACACCGTGCGAGCGCATTTCAACCGGCGTCGTCGGCTTGATCGGTTCACCCATCAAGCGATATCCGGTACGGTCGCTTTGTGTGGAAATCTTCCAAGTCTGCATCCAGAAACGCTCGGCATCCGCGCCAAACAGGGCATGCTCTCCGGCCGGAATGGCGCGAACAACAAGGGCCCCATCCTCATTGGCAGGATAAAAATCGGTAAGCGCAAAGGCTGGATCGATAACCGCAAGGCCAGTTGCCGGAAAGTTCAGCGCGGTGGAAACCTCACCCAGTTTAAGAACATCGCCCGTGCTCAGAAAACGTCCCTCACTGCCGCCGAAAGCGCCACGCAGCGACGTGCTGCGCGACCCCATGACCGACGCGACATCGATCCCACCGGCAATGCAGATATAGGCGCGTGTTCCAACCCGCGGCTGCCCTAGCTCCAGCACCTGCCCGGCTTCAATCGGCAGAGCGCACCACGGCTGTACCATACGACCGTCAAGCGATGCGCCACAATCGGCACCCGTTACGGCAAAAGCCGTCTGCTTCGCAAAACGCAGTTTGAACGGATAGGTCTGAACTTCGAGAACTGCCGCGCCGGTTTCGTTGCCGAGCAGGCTGTTGCCAGCCTTGAGTGCCAGCGGATCCATGGCGCCGCTGGTGGTCACGCCAATATTGCGGAAGCCGGTACGGCCAAGGTCTTGTACCGTGTTGAACGGTCCTGTCTGGATGATCTCTATCATAGCTCTATGCTCGCTGGCACGAAACGCACCGTATCACCCGGCGCCATCACGGCAGGTGTGGCCGACATCGGGTCGAACATCTGCAATTCGGCAAAACCGATCGAATTCCAGCCATTAGGGCCGGTAAGGACGGCGACACCCGTCTGCATGCCGCCAATGGTGACGCAGCCGCGCGCCATGTTGAGCGACGGCACGGTCTTGCGCGGCATGTAGATGCGCGGATCAAGCCCGTGAAGGTAACCAAAACCGGGCGCACTACCGAGTGCAAACACCCTATAGGTGCCTTCGTAGTGAATGCGAACAACCTCGCGGTCGGAAAGGCCCGACCTGTCGCAGAGAGCGGCAAGATCGGTCGCGTGCTCGCCTCCGTATGTTACGGTGATCTCGATTGTCCTTCCTGCCAGATCGATGCTTTCGGCCTGTTCCCAGGCGTCCAACAGGCGCAACGCCAGAAGTTCCGGATCTTCGGGCGTCATCTTCAGAACGACGAGAAGATTGGTCATGCCGGGTACGATCTCGAGCGTTTCGCTCCACAGTTCGACGGCGCGGGACAGGGCCCAGATCCGTCGCTGCGAGGCAAGGTCGAATTCACCGGTCGCTTCGAGAAGAAATGCGCGCGAACCGATCGGGGAAACACGGGCGCCATTGCGACCGAGCGCAAGCGCTTCGACAGGCTGGGTGATTTTGGCGACTGAGGCGCTCATGCTTCTGTCTCGACTTCAGCAATCGGATCGCCAAAACCGACGATCGTTCCGGGTTCAACTAAGTGACGGCCCAAGCGTTTTGACGGTCCAGCGGAGACCGGCAGCAGGGTAGGGCCAACCCGCAGGAAGCCGATCGCGTCGCGCGCGGTCGATGCAGCCGGCGTGGCGGTACGTGACAGGTCTAACGACCAGAACTCACCGGCCATAGGCGCCTTCACGATCGCCACAGCACCTACTGAATCAGTCTTGCCGGAACGCACTTGACGCGCAGGCCCCTTGGCAGAACTCGAAAGGCGGATCAGCAGGCTCTGGTCGGGTCGGGTGATTTCAATCCCATCGACGCCAGCGGTTTCAAGGGCTGCGGCCAACCGTTCGATGATTGCGGGGTCGCTGAAATCCGGCTTGGTCATGCTGCCCCCCGCGTCTTCAACCATTTTTCAAGATAATGGATATCCGTTTCACCCTCGGCGAAGGCTGCATCGTCAAACAGTTCGCGCAACAGCGGCAGATTGGTGGCGATGCCGTCCAGCTTGAAGGATGCCAGGGCGGACCGCGTGCGCTGCATGGCATCGGCCCGGTCTTGGCCATGCACGATCAGCTTGGCGATCAGCGAGTCGTAATAAGGCGAGACCTTGTAGCCGGCCTCGACATGGGTATCGACACGAATGCCCTCGCCCTTTGGCAGTTCAAGAGCCGTGATCACACCTGCTGAGGGCATGAAAGTCATCGGGTCTTCGGCATTGATGCGGCATTCGATAGCGTGACCGGCGCAGATCACGTCCACCTGCGCCATCGACAATGCCTCACCCTGCGCCACACGCAATTGCTGCTGGACGATATCGACGCCGCTGGTTTCCTCGGTCACCGGATGTTCGACCTGCAGGCGGGTATTCATCTCGATGAAATAGAAAGCGCCGTCTTCGTAGAGGAATTCGAACGTTCCGACACCGCGATAGCCGATTTGCTGACACGCCTTGACACAGGCTTCGCCGACAGGGCCAATCAGTGTTTCAGAAATACCGGGAGCCGGCGCTTCCTCGACCACTTTCTGGTGACGGCGCTGCATGGAGCAATCACGATGGCCAAGCCAGACGGCATTTCCATGCGTATCACACAGGACCTGAATTTCGATATGGCGCGGATGCTGAAGGAATTTCTCCATGTAGAGCGCCGGCGTTCCAAAGGCCTTGCGTGCTTCTTCACGGGTCAGGGCCACGGCTTCCAGCAGCTCTGCCTCGCCTGACACAACGCGCATGCCGCGTCCGCCGCCACCGCCGGCAGCCTTGACGATCACAGGATACCCGATCTCGGCTGCAATTGCCCGGATCGCTTCGGGTTCCGATGGAAGCTCTGTATCTGGACCCGGCACACAAGGCACGCCAGCCGCCATCATGGCGCTCTTGGCGGCAATCTTGTCTCCCATCGTGGCAATGGCGCTGGCATCCGGGCCGATGAAGGTCAGCCCCGCTTTCTCTACTGCCGCCGAGAAGCTGGTGTTTTCCGAAAGAAATCCATAACCTGGATGAACGGCGCCGGCACCGCTGAGGCGCGCCGCCAGCAGGATGGCATTCTGGTTCAGGTAGCTTTTGGACGCGCTCGACGGGCCGATGCAGATCGATTGATCCGCGCTTTTCACATAGGCGGAGTCCCGATCCGCTTCCGAGCAGACCACGACGGTCTTCAGGCCCATTTCGCAGCAGGCGCGAACTACGCGCAAGGCAACTTCACCGCGATTGGCAATAAGAACCTTGTCGAAACGCTGGTGTGACGGCATCACGCGATCTCCGCCAGCATGTCGCCAACCTCGACCTCCGAGCCATTCACATCCGTCAGGCGCGTGATCTTGCCGGCATGCGGTGCAGCTATCTTGTTGAACACTTTCATCGCTTCGATGATGAAAAGTGTCTGCCCCTCGATAACATCATCTCCGACGGCCACGAACGGAGGATCTCCTGGTGCCGGGGAGGCATGCAGCACGCCAAAGACAGGTGCGGTGACCATGCCGGCCTTTTCGTTGACTTCAACCGCAGCGCCTTCGACCTGTCCTATATCGGCGGTCACGCTCGAACTCTCGGGGTTCGTTACGGGTGTATCTCGGCCTCCATCTCGGAATATCCGGACTGTCGTGCCTTTTTCCGTGACCTCCAGTTCGGTGACGTTGGACCGCCCCACAAACGCGATGAGTTTTTCTATCTTTGAAAGGTCCATTCCCCGGTCCACAATTGGGCTGCATCGATGCCGCCGCAAAGATCGAGACACAGCGGATCACAGCCAATGTCGTAACATAGGCAAAGGTCTAATGGGGTCAGACGAACTTTCAATGGAGCAACGATGATACAGGACATGGCTCCTGCTCTTGATGTGTACCGAACCGTTGCCGCCTAGTTTCAACGAACAGTTTCTCATCTCCAATGACCACGAAGAAAATATCCCAGTTAACAGAGCGATCGCCATCATGCGCACCGCTTAGGTCGTCGACCGGAAGATTTGAATCTCGCCATGAAAAAGCTGGCTTGTGCTTGGCTCCTACTCCGCCATCACGCGTCCAGTTCATTCTTGCCTTGCTCGCCGAGGCTATCAATAGTCAATACGGGCACGTTCCAATGAACGCCAATCTTTCGGTGCCTTGCCCGTGCATCGAGCGAAAAAGCGGGAAAAATAAGCGGCATCTTGGAAACCCAGCCGATACGATATTTGCTGTATAGAGGTCATAGAGAAGATGAGCTGTCTCTTCGCTTCCTCGATAATCTTGCGCTCGATCAGTTCATGTGCCGAACATCCATGCCAGGCATGAACGAGGCGATTGAGATGTGTCGGCGAAACCCCGATTCTCCCAGCATAGAACGACAACGCTCGATGGGTTCGGAAATGCTGGTCGATCAGGTTCATCAGGGCATCCACCCGGGTGTCTTCGGACGAGCCGTCCCAAGTGCGTTGATCGCAGCCAATTCGGAACAACAGGTGCAACAGCACGGAGACATAGGCTCTCAGGATTTCATTGCGTCCGCGATTTCGACTTTCAAACTCGGCAGTTATCCGCCCCAAGATGCGCGCGGCCTCTTCCGCATCCGGCACCTGAGGTTCGGGAGCAATCTTTTGGGGGTGAGCCAGCCACTGGCCAAACAAGCTTCTCTCACCGGGTGCATGGTCGAGATGTGACGAAAGGATCGTGATAACCGAGCCGACAACGGTTTTTGAGAATCGGAACCCATGACTTGTTCCCGGAGGAATGGTTATTACCGTTCCGGGCTTCAAACTAAGGGTCTCTTCGTTGAAGAGGACGTCACCGCCTCCGGCGGCAATATGCAGGATCTGAAAGTAAGCAGTGTGCCGGTGAGGCTGGATTTCCCAGTCGTGCTGGCTGCTTCTGGCATGGATCGTTTCATGATGCAGCCAGAAGCCCGGATCACCGGTATCCGTTTCACCATATAGGGCATAGGTGGGAACCCGTGGCATTGCGACCGCTCCTCCCGATGTTCGAAAAGTACAATTAAAAGAACAGAGCGTCTCTTTCGCCGCAACTCCCAATCATGGAATTTGCAATTATCAGTTTCGTTGGGAGGCGTGATTGAGGCATCAAGTCGTCATCATAGGCGCAGGACCGTCGGGCCTGCTGCTTGGCCAGCTTCTGACCGAAGCGGGGATCGACAATCTCATCCTCGATCGGGTGAGCAAGGAGTATATCCTCGGCCGCGTTCGAGCCGGGGTACTTGAGGAAGGGACCGTCAAGCTTCTGAACCAGGCGGGCGCCGGTGCACGGATGGCCGCCGAAGGGCTGCCGCATGATGGTTTCGATCTTGCTTTCGACGGTCGCGATCATCGGATCGATCTCAACGAATTGACCGGCGGCAAGCGGGTGATGGTTTACGGTCAGACAGAAGTCACGCGCGACCTGATGGATGCACGTGAACGAAGCGGTGCGCATGCCGTCTATGAGGCTGACGACGTGCAGCCGCATGATTTTTCCGGAACAGACCCCTATGTAACTTATCGAAAAGACGGCATAACACATCGTATCGATTGCGATTTCATCGCGGGCTGCGACGGATTCCATGGAACGAGCCGCAGGTCGGTTCCCGAGGCCGCATTAAACCTCTTCGAGAAAGTTTATCCGTTCGGATGGCTCGGCATCCTCGCGGATGTCGCTCCGGTCAGCCACGAACTGATATATGCAAATCATCCGCGCGGCTTCGCACTGTGTTCGATGCGCTCAGCAAGCCGCAGCCGTTATTACATACAATGTCCTCTCGATCAGAAAGCGGAAGACTGGAGCGACGACCGGTTTTGGGACGAACTGCGGCGCAGGCTACCGCCGTCCCATGCCGAAGCTCTTGTAACCGCTCCGTCATTCGAGAAGTCGATTGCTCCGCTGCGTTCCTTTGTGGCAGAGCCCATGCGCTTTGGCCGTCTGTTCCTTGTTGGCGATTCCGCTCACATCGTTCCGCCCACCGGTGCCAAGGGCTTGAACCTTGCCGCAAGCGACGTGCATTATCTCTTCAATTCTTTGCGCGAATATTATCTGGAAGGGTCCGAGGCAGGACTGAATTCCTATTCGAAAAAAGCTCTTGCACGGGTATGGAAAGCTGTACGCTTTTCGTGGTGGATGACGACCATGCTGCATCGCTTTCCGGAGACGAGTGAATTTGATCAGAAAATTCAGGAAGCGGAGCTCGATTATCTAACCCATTCCCGGGCCGCGTCCACCGCTCTGGCAGAAAACTACGTGGGATTACCGTTTTAGCGTGGACGACAGCAACGGGTAGCATTGTTGCAATTCAAAGGGCACGATGTTGGAGGCGGGCCCTGTTTAACCGGGAGGAATGAACATGAAAAAGGCTGCAATTACCGCTTTCGCGGTCATGACTTTGTGCGGAACCGCTTCCGCCGACGTCATCAAGGTCGGCGTGGTTGGTCCCTTCTCTGGGCCCTTCGCCCTGCAGGGCAAGAACTTCAAGGCGGGAATAGACGCCTATATCGCACTTCACGGTAACAAAATTGGCGACGATACGGTCGAAATTGTCTACCGCGATATTCCGACAGCGGACCCTGCCCAGTCCAAGGCTCTCGGCCAGGAACTGATCGTCAAGGAAAAAGTTCAATATCTTGCAGGCTTCTACTTTACTCCGGATGCAATGGCGGTCACGCCGATCCTCAAGCAGGGCAACGTGCCCATGGTCATCATGAACGCTGCAACATCGGCCATCATGAAGACCAGCCCTCTGGTCGTCAGAACCTCGTTCACCACCTGGCAGACCTCCACGCCCATCGCAAAGGTTGCTTCCGATGCAGGCGTCAAGAAGATCATTTCGGTCGTCAGTGACTATGGACCGGGTGTCGATGCCGAAAATGCGTTCAGAAAGGCCTTCGAAGAAGCCGGCGGGAAGATCGTGGAGGCAATACGAATGCCGCTTTCCACAAACGATTTCAGCCCGATCATGCAGCGTATCAAGGATTCGGGCGCAGAAGGTGTGTTCGCCTTCCTGCCTTCCGGCCCGACCACGCTCGGCTTCGTCAAGGCGTTCAACGACAATGGTCTGAAAGCGGCCGGCACCAAGTTCTATGCGCCGGGTGACCTGACCCAGGAGTCGGATCTGCCGGCACTGGGCGACGCTGCATTGGGAATACAGACGACGTTCCATTATGCCGTTTCTCACGATTCCCCCGAAAACAAGACCTTCGTCGAGGCAGCGACCAAGGCGATCGGCAACGAAGCGGAACTGTCCTTTCCTTCCGTCGGCGCGTTCGATGGCATGCATGTCATCTACAAGATGATCGAGGCGACGGGCGGCAAGCAGGATGCCCAGAAAGCCGTCGATGCCGTCAAGGGACTGGCCTGGACAAGCCCTCGCGGCCCTGTCTCCATCGATCCGGAAAGCCGTCACATCACCCAGAACATCTATCTTCGGGAAGTGGCAAGGGGTTCGGATGGCAAATACTTCAACAAGGAGGATCAGACCTTCGAGAAGCAGGGCGATCCGGGTCTGGCCGCCGCGAAGTAAGCGGCCGACGGTTTCACAGATCGGCAGGCCAGAGTTGGCCTGCCACTCATGAACAGGATTTCTCATGCAGACAGTCTTCAGCATTGCTGTCGACGCACTTGCCTATGGCATGGTGCTGTTCGTCATATCCATCGGCCTTTCGGTGACCATGGGCCTGATGCGTGTCGTGAACCTCGCCCATGGCGGCTTTGCCATGATCGGCGGTTACATAGCCTCCTATGTCGCGCGGGACTTGGCCCTCGGATACGGACTTGCATTGATCGCGGCGGTCGTCTTCACGATCCTGATCGCCATTCCGATCGAACGTCTTCTTTATCGGCGGATCTACGGTCAGCCGGAACTGACACAGGTGCTGATGACGATCGGGATAACCTTCTGCATCATCGGAATTGCCAATTTCGTCATGGGGCCAACGCTGAAGACCATTCCGCTTGCACCTTCACTACAAGGGTCTGCCGACCTCGGCTTCCGCACCATACCCATCCATCGCCTTTTTGCGATCGCCTGCGGCCTGGCCGTGGCGCTCGGCCTCTGGTACGCGATCGAGAAGACAAATTTCGGCATCAAGCTTCGTGCGTCTGTCGACAATGCCGCAATGGCTGCGGCGCTGGGCGTGAGAACGGAAATCGTCTACGCGGTTAGCTTCGCGGCGGCTGTGGGTCTTGCGGCTTTCGGCGGAGTGGTCGGATCGGAATTCCTGCCGGTGGAACCCTATTATGCACTCCGCTACATGGTGACGTTTCTGGTCGTGGTATCGGTCGGCGGAGCCGGCTCCATCCCTGGCGCACTGGCAGCTTGTCTTCTACTTGGGGCGATCGATACGACCGGCAGGTATCTCATGCCGGAATTCGGCGAATTCTTCTTCTATCTTGCCGTCATCGCAATCATCTGTGTCTTTCCGAGTGGCCTGGCGGGACGCGCAAAATGACAGAGAAGACCAACTCCACGCTAGCCGCCGGCGCTGCAACGACCAGAAGCCGCCTGCGGGCCGGCTTCATCAAGCGAGACCTTTACGGCTTTGCTGCCATCGTCATTGTCGCCGCGGCTGGCTATGTCCTCTTTCCCGACAACCTCGCGTTGCTCACGCGTATCATCGCGATTGCCCTTCTCGTATTGTCGCTTGATCTCGTGACCGGCTATTGCGGTGTTGCGACCCTTGGCCAGGCGGCGTTGTTCGGATCGGGCGCCTATGCGGCAGGCATACTCTCCGCGCATTATGGGATAAATGATCCGCTGCTGATGACACTGGGCGGGATATTTGCGGGTGCGGTCGCAGGACTTATCTGTGGCATCGTGATGCTGCGGGCACACGGTCTCCCGCAGCTCGTGCTATCGATCGCTCTTGTCTACCTGTTTCATGAATTCGCCAACAAGGCGTCTTCCTGGACCGGCGGAAGCGACGGATTGTCGGGCATCGTACTCGACCCGCTCTTTGGCCTCTACGAGTTCGATCTCTTCGGCCATACGGCCTATTTCTTCGGTGTGGTCCTGCTTCTCATCGTATTCACGTTGCTGCGCATCGTCGTTCGCTCGCCCTTCGGCATGCTCTGCCGTGGCATCAAGGAGGATCCCGTGCGGATAAGGGCACTCGGCGCCTCTCCCCATAAAGCTGTGATAAAGATGTACATCATTTCAGGCGCGGTGGCCGGAACCGGGGGTGCGCTCAGTGCCATCTCAACCCAGGTTGTCGCACTCGACGCCCTGTCGTTCACACAATCGGCAGAAGCGCTCGTCATGCTTGTCCTTGGCGGAACAGGTTCCCTGTTCGGCGCTCTGGTCGGGACCGTGATCTTCATGCTGTTTGAGGACTTCGTATCGGCCGCCAACCCGTTTCACTGGCTGACGATGGTTGGCGCGCTTCTCATCGTCGTCGTCCTTTTCGCCCCTAAGGGCATTTTCGGAACGGTGCAGGATCTCCTCTCTGTAAGAAAGAACACGACCGGGGAGACGCGGCCATGAGCGCGGTATTTGAAGTCATCAACCTGAAGAAGGCGTTCGGCGGACTCGTTGTCACAAACGACGTCTCGCTCTCCATGGTGGCAGGCGACCGGGTGGCGCTCATTGGCCCAAACGGAGCCGGCAAGACGACCTTCGTCAATCTCGTCACCGGCGCCCTGAAACCGAGTTCCGGTGAGGTGCGACTTCGAAACGAGCCGGTCACCCGGATCGGACCAACCGGCCGGGTTCAGCGTGGCCTCGTTCGCTCATTCCAGGTGACCCGGCTTTTCCAGGACATGACACCGGCCGAACATGTGGGGCTCGCGGTTCTCCAACGGACAGGAAAATCGGCTGAACTACATGGCAATTTTCTCACCCGTCCGGCGGTGATGGAAGAAGTCTATGACCTGCTTGAAAGACTGGGCCTTTATTCGCTCGCACATAGAAAGGTGCGGGAGATCGCCTACGGGCAGCAGCGGCTTCTGGAACTGGCCATCGCGCTTGCCTTAAAGCCCAGCGTCCTCCTGCTCGACGAACCAGCTGCCGGCGTTCCGCAAAGTGACACGGGACGTATCGAGGAAGCGCTCGCAAACCTGCCCGCCGATCTCGCCGTGGTGATGATCGAACACGACATGGACCTGGTGTTCCGATTTGCCAAACGGGTGGTCGTGCTTGCCGCAGGGACCATTATATTCGACGGCCTTCCCGCCGACGTGACAAAGGATGCCCGCGTCCGCGAGGCCTATCTCGGGAGCTACGCCAATGCCGGCCTCAATGCTTAAAGTCGAAAACCTTTCCGCCGGTTATGGCCCGACCCGAATTCTGGAATCGATTTCGTTTTCTGTGGCTGCTGGTCGTCGGCTCGCCGTTCTCGGTCGCAACGGGATGGGGAAGACGACGCTCTTCGCGACGCTTGCGGGCCAGACCCGCCGTTATGGCGGGAGGATAACGATAGGGGACATCGATCTCAGCTCGATGTCAAGTGCCGCGCGGGCTCACGCGGGCCTCGGATATGTGCCGCAGACGCGGGACATATTCCCGAGCCTTAGCGTCGAGGAAAACCTGACTGTCGGCTTGAAGAAACGGAAGAAGGACGCGATCGAGGAAGGCTATGCTTTGTTTCCCCGGCTGAAAGAGCGTCGCAGGAACCTCGGCAGCCAGCTGTCCGGTGGCGAACAACAGATGCTGACCACGGCGCGCACGATCCTCGGCCGACCCGCGGTGCTGCTGCTCGATGAACCGCTTGAAGGCCTGGCTCCCGTGATCTGCGAGGAGCTCATGGTGGTGTTTTCGGAACTTGCGGCTTCCGGAGACATGACGATCCTGCTCGTCGAGCAGCGGATTCAAAGCGCTCTCGACTTTGCCGACGAGGTCATCGTGCTAGAGCGTGGCCGTATCGCCTGGAACGGTACCCCTTCCGCGCTGTCGCAGGATCACGAGGCGGTGGAACGTTTGCTCGGCGTGGGCGGCCTGCATTAGCCTGCCGCCTGCCTTGCTGTTTTCCTGCCGAAAAAGCGGTCAGGCGCGCCCGAGAGCGAGCGCGATACCCTGCCCCACACCTATGCACATGGTTGCGAGCGCGTGGTTACCCCTGCCGGACGAAAGTTCCAGAGCGGCCGTGCCGGCAATTCTCGCACCCGTCATGCCCAGCGGATGTCCAAGCGCGATGGCCCCGCCATTCGGGTTGACGCGCGGATCGTCATCGGCAATGCCGAGTTCGCGCAAGGTTGCAAGGCCCTGGGAGGCAAAGGCCTCGTTCAGTTCGATGACATCGAACTGATCCTGCGTCAGGCCGAGCAATGCCATCAGCTTTTTGGAAGCAGGCGCCGGGCCGATACCCATGACACGTGGAGGAACGCCCGCTGTCGCTCCGGCCAGAACCCGCGCAATCGGCGTCAGCCCGTATTTTCTGACAGCTGTTTCCGAAGCGATAATCAGCGCCGCGGCACCATCGTTGACGCCGGAGGCGTTGCCGGCCGTCACTGTTCCGCCTTCCTTCTTGAAGGGAGTACCAAGTTTGGCGAGCGCTTCGATCGTGGTCGCGCGCGGATGCTCGTCTTTCGAGATGACCAGTGCCTCACCCTTGCGCTGGGGGATGGCGACCGGCGTGATTTCGCGGGCAAGCCGGCCGGTTTCCTGGGCGGCAGCGGCCTTGTTCTGACTGCGCAGAGCAAAAGCATCCTGATCTTCGCGAGAGATCCGATAATCTTCCGCAACATTTTCGCCGGTTTCGGGCATGGAATCGACGCCGTAAAGCTTCTTCATCAGCGGATTTACGAAGCGCCAGCCGATTGTCGTGTCGTAGATCTCCGCGTTGCGCGAAAACGCGGCGTCGGCCTTCGGCATGACGAACGGTGCCCGGCTCATGCTTTCGACGCCGCCCGCAATCATCAACTCCGCCTCACCCGACTTGATGGCGCGCGCCGCAGTGATGACGGCATCCATTCCCGAACCGCACAGACGGTTGATGGTCGTGCCCGTGACGGACACAGGAAGCCCGGCCAGAAGCAGAGACATGCGCGCGACATTGCGGTTGTCCTCGCCCGCCTGGTTGGCGCATCCAAAGATCACGTCGCCAACCGCCTCCCAGTCGATGCCGGCATTTCGCTCGATGAGCGCCTTCAGCGGTATGGCGCCGAGGTCGTCAGCCCTCACTGAGGAAAGCGTGCCGCCGAAACGACCAATCGGGGTGCGGATGTAGTCGCAGATAAAAGCCTCGGCCACTGTATTCTCCTCAGACTTCGGGCACGATGAGATCGGCGACCGAACCCGCGATATGCAACGGAGCGTCCGTCATCGACTGCAGTTCTTCTATGCTAAATGCGGCAAGTTTTTCTCGCAGCACGAAGCGTCCTTCAACGATCTCGATGACGGCATGACTGGTGTAAACCCGGGTGACACAGGCCAAGCCGGTCAGCGGAAACGTGCATTTTTCCACGAGCTTGGGTTCGCCGTTCTTTGTCACATGCTCGGTGATGACAAAGACCTGTTTGGCGCCATGCACGAGATCCATGGCGCCACCGACTGCCGGAACGCCCTTCGAGCCGACACGCCAGTTTGCCAGATCCCCGCTTTGCGCAACCTGCAATGCCCCAAGGATCGCAACATCGAGATGGCCGCCGCGCACCATCGCGAAGCTGTCCGCATGATGGAAGAACGAAGCGCCCTGCTTCAGCGTCACTGCCTTTTTGCCGGCATTGATGAGGTCCCAGTCCTCTTCGCCTGGCTTCGGCGCCTCGCCGAAATCGAGGATGCCGTTTTCCGTGTGGAAGATCGCCTCCCGGCCGGGCGGCTGGTAACGGGCGACCATTTCGGGAAAGCCGATACCCAGATTGACATAGGCGCCGTCGACAATGTCCTGCGCCGCGCGCCAGGCGATCTGGGCGTTGGTCAGCTTGATCTCTTCTTGAGCGATGCTTGTCATGCGTAGGTCACTCCGGCGCGAATGAGTTCCTCTTCCTGGCGAGGCTGCGAAACCTCGACGACGCGATCGACGAAAATTCCGGGCGTGACCACATGTTCGGGGTCGATTTCGCCCGCCTCGACGATCCTCGAAACCTGAACGATCGTGCTGGCGGCCGCCATGCACATCAGCGGATTGAAGTTACGAGCCGCCTTGTTGTAGGTGAGATTGCCATGACGGTCGCCGAGATGAGCCTTGATGATGGCGAAGTCAGCCTTCAGCCACCGTTCCTGGACGTAACGCCGACCGTCGAATTCGCCGATCGGCTTGCCTTCCGCGAGCTCCGTGCCGTAAGCG
The DNA here is from genome assembly GCF_017313375.1 of Agrobacterium sp. Ap1. Lineage (NCBI taxonomy): Bacteria > Pseudomonadati > Pseudomonadota > Alphaproteobacteria > Hyphomicrobiales > Rhizobiaceae > Agrobacterium > Agrobacterium sp. Ap1. The sequence goes on along the minus strand of NZ_JAFLMY010000028.1, from coordinate 32,955 downwards.
GTCGGGGTGTAGAATGCCGGTATGCCGGCGCCTCCGGCACGGATGCGTTCCGCAAGCGTGCCTTGCGGCACAAGTTCGAGTTCGATTTCTCCGGCCAGGTACTTATCGGTAAAGGCGCGCGGATCGGACGATTTCGGGAACGAGCAGATCATCTTTCGGACCATGCCCGCGTCGATCATCGCCGCAATCCCGATACGGCCATTGCCGGCATTGTTGTTGATGACCGTCAGGTCCTTTGGACCCTTGTCGATCAGCGCGTGGATGAGTTCGATCGGAGCGCCGGAGCCACCGAAGCCGCCGATCATCACTGTCGCTCCGTCGCCTATTTCGGACACAGCCGCCGCCAGGCTCTGGCTTGTCTTGTTCATCCGCCACCTCCCTTGATGATGGGCCTCGTCCTCTGTCGTAGCCTCTCGAAAACCTACCCCTCGACTTTCTCGACCTCAACGTTTTTGTGCGATATGATGCATTTGTTGCATTATCGCACAAACTCGGAGTTATTATATTGAATGTGAAGCAGAGTGACATGATGGGCGGATTGGCGAAGGGGCTTCGCGTGATCGAAGCTTTTACCGCCGAAACGCCTCGATTGAGCATTTCGGAAGCGGCAGAGATCTCCGGCCTGGATCGAGCAACCACCCGCCGTTGTCTGCTGACGCTCGCTGAAAACGGATATTGTGCTTATGACGGCAAGTTCTTTACGGTCACTCCGCGCGTCCTGCGTCTCGGTACCGGCTGCCTGGCATCCATGCCGCTGCCGCGCATCGTTCAGCCATGGCTCGATCAGTTATCCGAACAGATTGGCCAGAGCACGTCCGTCGCCATCCTGGATGGTGCAGAGATCGTCTACGTCGCGCGTGCTGCGCAGCGGAAGGTGATGTCGATTGCGCTCATGCCAGGGTCGCGTCTTCCCGCTTATTGCACGTCTCTCGGACGTGTCATGCTTGCAGCACTTCCCGAAACTCAAGCGATTGAACTTCTGAACTCCCATCCGCTTCAGGCAAGAACCGCCCATACGCTCCACACTATCGATGACGTCTTGAAGGAACTCGCGCTGGTTCGAACGCACGGTTATGCCGCGGTCGACCAGGAGGTCGAGCAGGGATTGAGATCCGTCGCAGTGCCGGTGAAAAACGCGCGCGGCGTCGTGGTCGCGGCATTAAACACGGGACTGGCCGTCTCGAGCGCCCCTATGGCTTCTGTCATCGAAACCTACCTCCCGTCACTTCAGCAGGTAAGTCGCGAGCTTCGCGGAGTGCTCTCGTAGCGCCTCGGGAGATTGAGGCAGGCAAGTGAGCTAACGGGAGCCTGCAGCTTCTCGTATGGTCTGTATCAAAAGCGACATCGCGATGGAGGGGATTGCGTCAGTCCGCATTGTCAGCCCCACGGGCCCTTGGGTATCGCTTGTATCGATCGGCAATGCCTGCATTAGCCCCGTCCCGATATCGCGGGACACAACCCCGGACGATATGATCCACACCGCGTCGCTCGACAGCACGAATGCTCGACCGAAAGAGTCTGAAACGGTCTCGATCTGGTTCGGCAGACTTGAAATGCCGTTGGCGATGAGTAGCCGATCGACAAAGGGCCGAATGATCGACGACGTGGTCGGCATCAGGATCGGATAGTCGCCGAGTTCGGAAAACGATGAATGCCCCGACGTCAGGATCGGATGGCCGGCACGGACGGTAAACACCACCCGTTCGGAATAGAGGTGCTCGAAGATAAATCCCGCCATCCTGTCAGCCCCCGCCAGTCGGCCGATGACAAGATCGAGGTCGCCGAAGCGCAGTTGTTCCAGCAGCACCGAGTTTTCGCCGGTGACGATCTTGATGCGGCTCCCGGTCTTTTCCTTCAGAAAAAGATCCACGGCCCGCGGCATGATGTGGCTGGAAACTGTCGGTAGCGCACCGATCCGTATCAACGGCGCTTCTCCAACACGTTCCTGCGAAACTGAATCGACACCCTGTCGAAGAGCGGCGATCGCCGCACCGGCATGTTTCAGGAATACCTCGCCATAACGCGATAGCCGGATGCCCCTGCCCTCGCGCTCCACAAGCGCGACACCGAGCGCCTCTTCGAGCTCCCGAATGGTCTTGGTAACCGCCGGCTGGCTGACATTCAGAAAACCGGCCGCCTTGACGACGCTCTTGTGACGAGCAACCTCGATAAAGGCTTGGAGATGACGAAACTTAACGTTTGGCTCGCTCATCGAATACATAACCATTCGGATATAAAAAACACCTAAAAAGTCATTTTACCTAACCGAGCCAATATACCAAGATAATTCAGGGAGAGATTTTCAATGCAGTTTGCGCGCGTCAATGACGTCACGATCCACTATCAGGTTATTGGAGGACCGGCGGATAAACCGGTCATCGTATTCGCCAATTCGCTCGGCACGGATTTTCGCATCTGGCGGGATGTCATCGTGCGCCTCGCCGGCGACTTCCCGATCATCCTTTACGACAAGCGTGGCCATGGCCTGTCCGATATCGGCAAGCCCCCTTATTCGATCGAGGATCATGCAGCGGATCTTGCCGGCCTCCTGGATCTGCTCAACGTGCGCAACGCCGTGATCTGCGGCCTTTCCGTTGGAGGGCTTATTGCGCAGGCGATCTACCAGACACGGCCCGAGTTGGTGAAGGCGCTGATACTCTGCGATACTGCCAGCAAGATCGGCTCTGCCGATATGTGGAACGCGCGTATTGCGGCCGTCGAAGAGCACGGCATCGCAAGCATCGTCGATGCGGTCATGGAAAAGTGGTTCACCCCCGCTTTCCGCAGCCCGGACAACATCGCCTTTCACGGTTATCGCAACATGCTGGCTCGCCAACCGATCGAAGGTTATGCGGCAACCTGCGCTTCAATTCGTGATGCCGATTACACCGAGGCCGCTGCACGCATTGTCGTGCCGACCCTCTGCATCGTCGGCGACCAGGATGGCTCAACGCCGCCAGACCTCGTCAGGAATACGGCAGAACTTATCCCCGGCGCGCGTTTCGAGATCGTCAAGGATGCAGGTCACATTCCCTGCGTCGAACAGCCCGAAGCTTTGACCGATCTGATCCAAGACTTCATCAACACCACCAATACCGCAGGGGAGGCTCAATGACTGAGGTTGAGACATACCGACACCGCCTGGGCATGGAGACACGACGTTCCGTGTTGGGAGATGCCCATGTCGATCGAGCGATCGCCAACGCCACTGAATTCGACGAGCCGTTTCAGGCGCTGATCACGGAAGCCGCCTGGGGACATGTCTGGTCACGTCCCAACTTCACCAAGCGGGAACGATCGATCATCACGATCGCGCTTCTGGCAGCACTCGGCCAGGACGAGGAAGTTGCCATGCATGTGCGGGCCACCGCCAATACTGGCGCTTCGCGGGAAGATGTTCGCGAGGCCCTGCTGCATGTCGCTATCTATGCAGGCGTACCTGCCGCAAACCATGCCATAAAGATCGCCAAGCGCGTCTACGAACAGATGGACGCCGAATAGACATCGGGGGAGGAGACCTTAGGGATGTCCGCTAATTCGAACAAACAGCCGGAGACCGGTGGATTTTTCGCGCGCGACCGCGCCTGGCACGCGCCCGCCCTGACACCGGAATACAAGACCTCGATCCTGCGTTCGCCGCAGCGCGCCTTGCTGTCTCTCGACGGCACGATCTCGGAAATCACCGGCCCGGTTTTCGGCCATTCAATGATCGGCGAGTTGGACAATGACCTGATCCACAACTACGCCCGGCCGGGAGAAAGTGCCATCGGCGAGCGGATAATCGTTCATGGCCGCGTGCTGGACGAGCGAGGCCAACCTGTTCGCGGTGCCTTGCTGGAATTCTGGCAGGCCAATGCCGGCGGCCGTTATCGCCACAAGAAAGAAACCTATCTTGCCGCGATCGACCCCAATTTCGGCGGTTGCGGCCGTGCGATCACCGACGACGACGGGCGTTACGCGTTTCGCACCGTCAAGCCCGGCCCCTATCCATGGCCTAACGGCGTCAACGACTGGCGTCCTGCCCATATCCATTTCTCGGTCTTCGGACATGGCTTCGCCCAGCGCCTGATTACCCAGATGTATTTCGAGGGCGACCCGATGATCTGGAAATGTCCGATCGTCAACACGATCCCGGATCGCAAAGCGATCGAACAACTGATCGCACCGCTGGACTGGGGTCAGACGATCCCGATGGATGCGCGCGCCTACAAATTCGATATCGTGCTGCGCGGACGCCGCTCGACCCTTTTTGAAAACCGGCTGGAGGGCAACTGATGGTGCAGGAGCTTCACAGGTTGAAGGAAACACCGTCGCAGACCGCCGGCCCCTATGTCCATATCGGACTGACGCCGAATTACTGCGACATTCGCGGCGTCTATGACGGCGATCTCGGAACCACGATGGTCAACGATCAGACGCTGGGCGAACGCATCACCGTGCGTGGCCGCATCTTTGACGGCGCCGATACGCTTGTGCGGGATGCTATTGCCGAAATTTGGCAGGCGGACAGCGCCGGTCTCTACAACAGCCCGTCGGAAATGCGCGGCACCGCTGATCCGAACTTCACCGGCTGGGGCCGTTGTCCGACGAATGCCGAGAATGGTTATTTCCAGTTCGAGACGATCAAACCCGGCAAGGTTCCGTTCAAGGACGGACGCCCCATGGCGCCGCATATCACGCTCTGGATCGTTGCTCGCGGCATCAATATCGGTCTGCATACACGCATCTACTTTTCCGACGAGGCGGAAGCGAACGCCATCGATCCGCTGCTGTTACGCATCGAACATCGCCAGCGGGTCGAGACAATGGTCGCACAGAAGGACGGCAGCATCTATACGCTCGATATCCATCTCCAGGGACCGAAAGAAACCGTGTTCCTCGATATCTGACGCTGCGCCCAACCAGCTGCCTACCCGACATGGAGACATGATGGCCTTCTCTCCCTTCGAGCATCCCTTCCTGTCGGGTCTCCTCGGCGATGAGGAAATCGCTCGCCACCTTTCAGCCGATGCGGACATCAACACCATGCTTCGTTTCGAAGCCGCTTTGGCGCGGGCACAGGCGGGGCTGGGACTTATCCCGGCAGCTGCTGCGGAACAGATTGCGGCGGCATGCGGTACATTCGAACCCGATCTCGCACGGCTGAAGGCAGCCGTCGGGACGGATTCCGTCGTCATCCCCGAACTCGTCAAACAGCTTAGGCAGGCGGTCGGCGGCGATGCGGCCAACCATGTCCATTTCGGCGCAACCAGCCAGGATGCCATCGACACGAGCCTGATGCTTCGGATGAAGGCGATCCATGCGATCTTCACTGAGCGAATAAGGCAGATAGTTGCGCTTCTGGATGGTCTCGATGAACGCTTCGGATCAAACCCGCTGATGGGCTTTACCCGTATGCAGGCGGCCATTCCGATCCGCGTTTCTGATCGAGTGGAAAGCTGGCGTGGCCCGCTCGCGCGACAACTCACAGCGCTGAACAACCTAGTGTTTCCGGTCCAGCTCGGCGGTGCGGCCGGTTCTCTCGACAAGCTGGGACTAGATGGGGCCGCGGTGCGTGCCGCGCTTGCTGAAGAACTGGGGTTGGCGGACATACGCCAATGGCAGAGCCAGCGAGACGGAATTGCGGATATCGGCCATCACCTGTCATCGGTTACGGGCGCACTCGGCAAGATTGGGCAGGATCTCGCGCTGATGGCCCAGTCGGGCCGCGAAATTTCCATGAGCGGTGGCGGAAAATCCTCCGCCATGGCGCATAAACAGAATCCGGTCGGGGCAGAAACACTGGTGGCGCTTGCTCGCTTCAACGCCGTCCAGCTTTCAGGATTGCATCAGGCCATGGTGCATGAGCAGGAGCGTTCAGGAGCAGCCTGGACACTCGAATGGCTGATCATGCCACAGATGGCCATGGCGACTGCTGCCTCACTGCGGCTGGCGAGAGAAACGCTCAGCAAAATCGAACGAATCGGAATGTTGGACTCCGACTCGTCCAATTGATCCTATGGCCCCATCGACCAGGAAGCCCCAGCGACGCGTGTCATAGATCGGCAGGACTGACCGGTCGCCTCTCCCGGCCCGACCGCGCAATCGCCAGTATCGTCGCCAGGGTCATCATTCCATCATGGGCAGAGACCAGGGGTTTGGCGTCACCCGTTACCACTTTCATGAAATGGGCAAGCTGATTGACATAGGCCCGGCTGCCATCCAGCGTGACGTGCCGCTTGACCAGCGGATCCTGCCAATGCCCCTCTTCCGCCTCATGCTTCCAAAGATCCATTGACGGCAATGCCAATGCAGCTCTGGTGCCGGAGAAGAAATAGGCGTTTTCCGGCTGATGCGGGAAATACAGCGCCTGCCCGGCGGCCGTATCCCAATTGTAGGGCGAAACGGCCGTGTCGCTCATGAGGACCGTGCCAACCGCACCAGATGAAAAGCGCAGGCTGACGCTGGCGCTATCCTCCACCTCGAAGCCTCGCACCGAATTTGAGGTGAAGGCCATGACTTCTGCGATATCACCACAGACAAACCGCAGGCAATCGATGTCGTGAATAAGGTTGATGAGCAATGGCCCACCACCGGCTTGCCGGCGCCAGGCGGCATCGAAATAAGCCTCCGGCTTGTCGGCCAGCCACATGGCGTGGACCCCGACCAGGCGACCGAGATGCCCCTCTTCGATCAATTGCTTGGCCTTGGCGATGTCGGGGCTATGACGGCGCTGGTGTCCCACTAGAACTGGCACATCGGCTCGTTCTGCCGCCGCCACCAGATCCCTTGCAGCTTCGAGCGTATCCGCCACAGGCTTTTCCACCAGACACGGGATGTCGCGTTCAACACAGGCGATTGCCGCTTGAGCATGAAGAGCATTTGGCAGAGCCATCTGGCCGCATCTCGTCCAGCATGGTCCGATAATCGAGATAGTGTCTGGCCCCGAACTCACTTGTAACCAGTTCCGCGGCAGGCGCTGGGTCTGAGATTGCGACAAGCTCTGCACCGGGCGTTGCTGCAATTAGCGCGGCATGTTCACGCCCGATCAGGCCACCTCCCATGATCGCAAATCTGATTGCATCATCTGGCATCCCAGTTCCCTCACAATCTGGCAACGGCGCGAAGTTCCTCCGCTGTCGTGATGGGAAGATCGAAGAATTCGAGATAGGCCGGTATCTGCTCGAACAGCATGTCTGTTCCGACCTGATATTCGCAGCCGCGAGCGCGCGCCGCAGCCAGGAACGGCGTTATCTCACGGCTCAGCACCACCTCTCCAACGAAGGCTGAAGGCGCGATCCGGGATACATCGAAAGGCAGCGGATCATTGTCATTCATACCGAGGGGCGTGGCGTTGATGACGATATCGTAGCCGTTTGGATCGGTCTTGCCGGCTTCCACACGCAACCCCGGATAATGACGACGCAACCGGTCCACGAGGCCCTGCATCATGGGGATGGAGGCATCGGAAAGCGCCAGTTCTGCCAATCCCGCTTTGGCAAGCGACGCGGCGATCGCCGAGCCGACACCTCCGGCACCGGCCATGATCGCTCTCTTGCCCTCGATCTCCCGCCCTCTGCGCAGCATCCCGCGGACGAAACCTTCCCCGTCGAACATATCGCCGACAAGGCCGCCGTCCGATCCGATTTTCACTGCGTTGCAGGCTCCAGCAACCTGCGCATTGGTGGAAATTTCGTCCAGCAATCCCATGGTGGTGATCTTGTGCGGCATGGTGATCAGCGCGCCATGGATATTGGAAAGGCGGAAGACCAGTTTCAGAAATGCCTTGTAGTCATCCGGCCGGCATCCCATCGGCACCACGACCGCATCGATACCGTTTTTCTCGAAATAGGGATTGTAGATCAACGGCGCCTTGAAGGAATGCGTCGGGAAACCGAGATGTGCGATGAGTTTTGTGTTGCCGCTTATCATCGGCTTTACCTTCCGGCTATGAAACTGTATCGCATCAATGCCGCCCGAGGATTTCGCCAAGGAACTTCCGGGTGCGTTCATGTTTCGGATTGGAGAAGAATTCGGCCGGAGGCGCCTCCTCGACGATCGCGCCGCTTGCCATGAAGATGACGCGATCGGCAACCTGACGTGCGAAACCCATTTCATGGGTCACGCAGATCATCGTCATTCCCTCTTCGGCCAATGCGATCATCGTATCGAGCACTTCCTTGACCATTTCCGGGTCAAGTGCGGATGTCGGCTCGTCGAACAGCATCGCCTTGGGCCGCATGCAGAGGGCACGCGCAATGGCGACGCGCTGCTGTTGACCGCCGGAAAGCTGAGCGGGGTATTTTTCGGCCTGCTCGGAGATCTTGACCCGCTCCAGCAAGGTGCGGGCACGATCCTCGGCTTGCGCCTTGTCGATACCGAGCGATCTCATCGGTGCCAGCATGCAGTTCTGCAACACGGTCAAATGCGGAAAGAGATTGAACTGCTGGAAGACCATGCCGACCTCGCGGCGAACCGCATCGATCGTCTTCGATCCATGTCCGAGCATGATGCCGCCGACATGGATGTCACCCTTCTGATAGGCCTCCAGGTGATTGATGCAGCGGATAAGCGTGGACTTGCCGCTTCCCGAGGGGCCGCAAAGCACGATCTTCTCGCCCTTCGCGACAGACATGTTGATATTGTCGAGAGCCTTAAAGGCGCCGTACCATTTTTCCACGCCCGACAGGGAGATCATCGGCTCCGTGGTCGTTGCGCTATTCATTGTCTGGTTCATCCATAAAACTCCGGATTTCTCGACCGGCACGGCCTAGCGGCTGGCGGTCAGGAATTTGCGTTCGAGATGGGCGCCGTAGATGGTCAGCGGGCAGCACATCAGGAAGTAGAGGGCTCCAACCACGCCGAAGACGGTCAATGGCTGGAAGATCTGGTTTGAGATGATGTTGCCGGCGCGGGTCAGTTCGGTGAAACCGACGATCGAAGCGAGCGATGTTCCCTTGATGAGCTGCACCAGGAAGCCAATCGTGGCCGGAAGCGAGATCCGTATCGCCTGGGGAAGGACGACATCCTTCATCCGCGAGACGTAACCCAGGCTCAGCGCCTTGGCGGCCTCCGTCTGCCCACGCGCGACCGCTTCAATCGATCCTCGCCAGATTTCCCCCAGAAAGGCACTTGCATGGAGGGTCAAGCCGACCGACACCGCAGCCCACGCATCCATCTGGATGCCGATCAGGGCCAGTCCGTAATAAACCACGAAAAGCTGCATCAACAGCGGCGTACCCTGGAATACCGCGATATAGCCGGCCGTCAGGCGCTCGACGATGAAGATGCCGGAGGTGCGCGCCAAAGCGACTATCAGCCCCGCAATACTGCCACATATGAAGGCGACCACGGACAGCGCGACTGTCCATTTCAGGCCTGCCAGAAGGAAAAGGAATTCTTCGCGTCCCATTCGATTTCCTCCTTATCTGACCGGGTAGCTGAAATAGCGGGAGGAGAAGAGCGCGAAGATGCGCATCATCACCCAGGAGATGACGAGGTAGAACGCCGTCACTGTGAAATAGACCTCGAAGCTGCGGAAGCTGTCGGACTCGATCCGTTGCGATACCGAGGTCAGTTCGTAGGCCGAGATGGCGGATGCGATGCTGGTCGTCAGCGTCAGCAGGATGAACTGGCTCGTCAGGGAGGGATAGATCGCCCTCAGTGCCGGCTTGAGGATGATCAGGCGGAAGACCTGAGCCTTGTGCAGCCCGAGCGCCAGTCCCGCCTCCATCTGCCCCTTCGAAATGGACTGCACGCCACCACGAATGATTTCGATGGCATAGGCGCCGCCATTGATGCCAAGCGCGATGATCGCGGTCGGCGTCGGATCGAGCCGGATGCCGGCCAGCGGCAGCGCGAAATAGATGAAGAAGATCTGCACCAGAAACGGCGTGTTGCGGATCAGTTCGACGAAGCCGATCACGAGCCAGCGCAAAGGCTTGAATGGCGACTGGCGCAAAATGACGCCGCCGATGCCGATCACGATCGCCAGAAGCATGCCGCAAATGGCCAGCGTGAATGTTCCGAGACAGGCCCATAGAAGGTTTGGCAGACCGTCGATGACCGGAGTGAAATCAAGGGTATAGTTCATGATATCTCCTGCGGCGCGTTCTCAGGACGGCTCGACCATGTCGGCCATGGCTTCGATCGCCAGTTCGTAACCGCGGGCTCCGAAGCCGATCATGATGCCGGTCGCGGTGCGTGAAATCAGGGAGTTGTGATAGATGCTCTCGCGGGCATGCACGTTGGATATGTGCAGCTCTATCTTCGCGCCGTCGAAAGTCTTCAGTGCGTCCAGCAGGGCGATGGACGTGAAAGTGTATCCGGCCGGATTGATGATGATGCCACAAGCATCCTTTCGCGCCTGATGGACGGATTCCACCAGTTCGCCCTCGAAATTCGTCTGGCGAAAATCGACCGAGAAACCCAGAGACGCAGCTTTCGCCTCGCATCGCTCGCGAATGTCGCCAAGGGTTGTCGTGCCGTATATGGACGGCTCCCGCTCACCCAGAAGATTGAGGTTGGGTCCGTTAAGGACAAAGATCGTCTTGTTCATGAAGAAAACTCCGGGAAGCGTCGGCGCAAGGATTTGCCATGCGCCGACGCTGGCACCTCATTTAGGTGCCACCACGCGAAATTCAGAGTTTACGAAGAGCTGAAGCTCACTTCGCGGTGAACGGAATACCTTCAAGGCTCTTCGGGAATTCCGGCACCGGAACCTTCATCCACTTGTCGTAGATCTTCTTCAGTTCGCCATTGGCCTTGATCTTGTCGATGAACTCGTTCACCGCGACATTGATCTCTTTCTCGCCTAGGCGCGTGCAGGCGCCGTTGTAGAGCTTCTGGAATTCGAGCTTGTTTTCGAATTTGCCCGGGACTGCCTTCTCGACGCGATCGAGATAGAAGATGTTGCCGCCGAGCGCGTCGACCTGGCCGGAAGCCAACGCCTGAACGCTTGCTGCGTCGCCGTCATACCGGCGAATGGTCGCGGTAGGCGGGGCATTCTTGGTGACCTGAGTATCCTGGGCTGCACCCTTAGCGACGCTGATCGTCAAGCCGGCCATGTCATCATTCGTCTTGATCGACTTGTCCTTCGGCCCGATCAGGACGATGGCGTTCGCATTGTAAGGTTGGCTGAACTGCACGGCCTTGGCGCGATCCGGCAACATCGCCATCGTCGCGAACAGAATGTCAACGCGGCCTGATGTGAGTGCGGGAATGCGGTTGTTGACTTCGAGCGGAACGAATTCCACTTCGACACCGAGTTCCTTGGCGAACAGGGCGCCCATTTCGGCATCAAAGCCGTCCTGCTTGCCTGCGCTCGTGACAAAACCCCAAGGCGGGTTGTCGCCCTGAATGCCCACGACCAGCTTGCCCTTGGCCTTGATCTCGGCCGGCGTGATAGCCGCAGCCGGCTGTGAAAGCGATGCTGCGGCGACAATTGCCGCGGCGCCCAACAAGGCGCGGCGCCGATTCAATTTGAATCCAAACATTAGGTGCTCCTCCTCTGATGACCTAAAAGGCCTGCCAGCTCTCCTCCAGCTGGTAACACGCCAAAATTGACATAAGCCCATTTTCAAATCAACAGAGTTTTTCTATAATCTCCTACAAAATGCATTTCGACATTTGTGTGGGGAATTGCATTACGATTTTTGCAGTGCAAAAAACGGATTGTTTCAGGAGGAGGAAACAATGAAAACATCGATTGCCACGGTGTCGATCAGCGGAGAGTTTCCGGAGAAACTGGCGGCCATTGCTGCAGCCGGGTTCGACGGGGTGGAGATCTTCGAAAATGATTTCCTGGCCTTCGACGGCAGTCCAGCCGATGTCGGACGAATGGTTCGCGACCACGGACTGGAAATCACGCTTTTCCAACCGTTCCGGGATTTTGAGGGCATGCCGGAACCGTTGCGCAGCCGGACTTTCGATCGCGCCGAGCGCAAATTCGACATCATGCAGCAACTCGGCACCGACCTCGTCCTCGTCTGCTCCAATGTTTCGCCTGCATCGCTTGGCGGTATCGATCGGGCTGCAGCAGATTTTCACGAATTGGGCGATCGGGCGGCGAAGCGCGGGCTTCGCGTAGGTTACGAGGCTCTGGCATGGGGCCGGCATATCAATGACCACCGCGATGCCTGGGAAATCGTGCGGCGCGCCGATCATCCCAATATCGGCCTCATACTCGACAGTTTTCACACCCTGTCACGAAAGATCGACGTCGGATCGATCCGCTCCATACCAAAGGACAAAATTTTCATTGTGCAGATGGCGGACGCACCGCTGATCGAGATGGATCTGCTCTACTGGTCACGCCATTTCCGCAACATGCCGGGCGAAGGCGACCTGCCGGTAAGGGAGTTCACCGAAGCTATCGCGGCAACGGGCTATGACGGTTATCTGTCGTTGGAAATATTCAATGACCAGTTCCGCGGCGGCTCTCCAAAGACGATTGCGGCCGACGGTCACCGTTCGCTGGTCTATCTCGGCGATCAGGTTCGTCGAAATCCGGATGCCTCAACACTGACCGTCCCGGAAATGCCGGATCGCGCCGACGTGAAGGGCATAGGGTTCGTCGAGTTCTCTGCCGATGAAAAAGACGGCGAAAACCTTGCCGCCATTCTCAAGACGCTAGGCTTCAGAAAGACTGCAGTTCATCGCTCCAAGAAAGTCGCGATTTTCGAGCAGGGCAAAATCCGCCTTTTGCTCAACACAGACGAAAAGGGCTTTGCAAACGCCTCCTTTGCAGTACACGGCACGTCTGCCTATGCGATCGCACTGATTGTCGATGATGCGGGCGCGGCCTATGCGCGCGCAATCGCGCTCGGCGCCGAACCATTCGAGCAGTTGGTCAGCCAAGGCGAAGTGCAGATCTCGGCGATCCGCGGTGTCGGCGGCGGACTGATCTATTTCCTCGACGAGAAAGGCAACCTCGGCCGTTTCGCGGAGATCGACTTCACGCCGGCTTCCGAAGACACGGACATCGCCGCAGCGCATCTTGCCCATATCGATCACGTTGCCCAGACCGTCGCTTACGATGAGATGCTGACCTGGCTGTTGTTCTACACCTCCATATTCGAAGCCGATAAGACGCCGATGGTCGACATCATCGACCCGTCCGGGGTGGTGCGCAGCCAGGTGGTCGAAAATACGTCAGGCAGCCTGCGCTTGACACTGAATGGAGCAGAGAACCGCCGCACATTGGCTGGCCATTTCATAGCGGAACGGTTCGGCTCGGGCATACAGCACCTCGCTTTTCACACCGAGGACATCTTCGCGACAGTTGCCGCGTTGCGCAAAAACGGCTTCGAACCCCTGCCCATATCTCCGAACTATTACGGCGATATAGAAGCTCGATTCGGCCTGGATCCGGCCCTGACGGAGCGATTGAAGGCCGACAATATTCTCTACGACAGAGATGACCAAGGCGAATATTTCCAGATTTACAGCACGACGTTCGGCGAAGGCTTCTTTTTCGAGATCGTGCAACGTAGCGGCTATCGCGGATATGGCGCGGCCAACGCCATCTTCCGCATTGCTGCATTGAAGAAGGCTCTCAGGCCGGAAGGCTTGCCGAGGCTTTGATCGATGGTGGGCCAATCTGTTGAGCGTCACCGGGTGGGTTTAAACGAGCAGACAAAATATGTATGAGGATTGAGGAAATCTCCGAGATGCGCACATGCTTTCCGATCTAGCCACCGAGACCGTTGCCGAAAACAGCTACAAGCGAATTCGAGCCGATATCATATTCGGGCGTCTCGCTCCCGGTCAGAAGCTTAAGCTCGAGAAGCTCAAGGAGACTTATGACACCAGCGTCAGCACGCTGAGGGAGATCCTCAACCGTCTTGCCTCCGAAGGACTTGTCGTGGCGGAGGGCCAACGCGGCTTTCATGTGGCGCCGATGTCATCGACCGATTTGAAAGAGATCGCCGCACTGCGCCTGCTATTGGAGACACACGCGCTGGAGCAATCCTTCGAGAGAGGTGACGTCGACTGGGAAGCACGGCTCGTATCTGCGCATTACAAACTTGCCCGCATGGAAAGCGTCATGGCCAGCGGCGATACCAGTCAGACGGAAGACTGGAAGCGCTATGACTGGGAATTTCACCAGGCTCTGATTTCCGCTTGTGGGTCGAGATTGCTGATGGAAACCCATGCCGCCATTTTCGATAAATATCTCCGCTACCAAATGGTTGCCCTCTCCTATCGCGGCAAGATCGCTGCAGACGAACACAAGCGTCTTCTGGACGCTGCCCTTGAGCGAGACCAGAAGACGGCGAAAAAGATCCTCGGCCTGCACATTGAGGGAGGCGTGGAACATGCGTTGGCGAGAAAGTCGCCGCTTCAGGATTGATCATGCGTGAAGAACGATCATTTGAGCACGAACGGGTGAACGACCTCAGCGAAAGCGTCAGCGATGCGGTCTTTCGCCGGTTGCGACAGGACATCATACTCGGGACCTTGCCGCCAGGCTCCAAGATCAAGCTTGAAAAGGCTCGCGAGCGATACTCGATCAGCATTTCGTCACTACGTGAGATCCTTTGCAGATTGTCGGCAGAGAATCTTGTGCTTGCAGAAGGGCAGCGTGGATTTGAGGTCAGTCCAGTATCCAGGCGAGAACTGACAGAGCTGGCCGACCTTCGCATCGTGTTGGAATGCCATGCTATCGGCCTTTCATTCGCCACCGGAGATCTTGAGTGGGAAGGCTCGATCGTGGCCGCGCATCATCGATTGGCTGCGGTGGAGCGCAGGCTTCTCGCTGGAGATATTGCCCGCACGATCGACTGGGTCAGATGTGACTGGGAGTTTCACCGGGCGATCGTTGCGGCAAGCAAGTCGACAACGCTTCTGCAAAACCTGTCCTCGGTCTTCGATCGTTTCCTTCGATATCATATGCTCGCTGGCAGTTTTCGAGGCACTGCGGTCGTCGACGATCACAAGCTGCTATTTGAACGGGCGCTTGCGAGAGACGCAGATGGCGCAAGGCAGATCATCACCAGCCACGTACAGAGGGGAGTTGAGCATATTTTGAAAGAACCGGGGTTTCTTCTGAACATTTGACAGATCCTTGAGTCTCCTGCCGTGCCGTAAGTTTTGTCAATCGACTTACAGGAATTGCTCATAAAACAGGCAGGACACATATCCCTTCCAACGCAAGGCACTCAATCGGTCGAGACCTGCGCGCTGGAAGGCATGGCATGCGGATTGCTTCTCCCTCTCAAAGTCAAAAAGGGGATATCCTTGGCGCCGTATCCGCCTTTCATTCGCATTATCCCGGCTGCCTGCGGAATGACCACAACCATTTCGCCAGGCCGGCCCACTTCATTGCCGTGGACGACATTGATCGCCACCGGAAATTTCGCCGCCTGTTCGCCCAGCGCCATTGACTGAGGGTGGCAATGGCAAAATCCGATCTGACAATTTTGGTTATAGATGAAAACGCCATCCGCGCCTCGATCATCGAGGAAGGCCTGAACGAGGCCGGTCACAGCAATGTCACGGTCATTCATGAGGTCAATGGCGTTGCCCGCATCATCGAGACGCAACAGCCGGACGTCATCATCATCGACATCGAAAACCCCAACCGGGATATGATGGAACATCTTTTCCAGCTGACTCGCACCGTCAGTCGCCCGATTGCGATGTTCGTGGATCGATCCGACACCGCCTTGATCGAGTCTGCCATGGAGGCAGGCGTTTCCGCTTATGTTGTCGACGGCCTTAAGAAGGAACGCGTCAAATCCATTCTCGACATGGCCGTCAGCCGCTTCAACGCCTTTAGTCGACTGCAGCAAGAACTAGCCGAAGCTCGATCCGCGCTTGAGGAGCGTAAGGTCGTGGAGCGAGCTAAAGGCATACTCATGAAAATGCGCGGGCTTTCGGAGGAGGAGGCCTTTGCATTGTTGCGTCAGACAGCAATGAACGAAAAAAAGAAAATGGCTGAAATTGCGCAAAGCCTAGTGACTGCCGCAGGTCTTCTGATGTGATGGATATGGGCAGGAGGATGCAGAGTTAAGATGATGAAGAGAACAGATCGGGCTGGAAATGATCTCGGTGCGCCCGCCACCATTGGCGCTCCGGAACAAAAGATCCTGCGTGCCGGCTTCATCCCGCTCGTCGATGCATCCGTCCTGATTGCGGCCGCAGAGTTCGGCTTTGCAAGAAAAGAAGGGCTGGCACTCGAGATGGTGAAAGATGTCTCCTGGGCCAACATCCGAGATCGGCTTGCCTTTCGTCAATTCGATATCGCCCATATGCTTTCACCCATGCCGGTTGCCTCCATGCTTGGCCTCGGCTCAAATCCCTCCCCAACCATTACCCCGTTTTCGCTCGGTCGTGGCGGCAACGCAATCACACTGTCGCTCCGCCTATTCGAACGGATGCTGGAGGTCGGCCACCTTGCCGAAACGGCGAGCGCGCTGGAAAACGCTCGCGCATTGGCTAGTCTGCTGAAGGTAATGCGCGAACAGGGTGAAGCCGTGCCGCGCCTCGGGGTCACCTACCCGTTCTCGTCGCATAATTACGAGTTCCGCTACTGGCTTGCCGCAGGCGGCATTGATCCCGATCGGGATGTGAAGCTCGTCGTCGTGCCGCCTTCGATGACATCCGATGCCCTCGCAGCCGGCGCCATTGACGGTTTCTGCGTCGGAGCGCCTTGGAACATGGTTGCATCAGAGCGCGGCGTTGGACGAATCGTTGCCGCCAAACAAGACATCTGGCCTTCCGCGCCTGAAAAGGTGGTTGCCATGCGGCCGGAATGGGCCGTCAGCCATTCGGACACCGTCTCGCGTCTGATCGTTGCGCTCGACGCGGCAGCGCGCTGGTGCGACACGCCGGAAAACCACGACGGACTTTCCGAGGCACTAGCTGATTCCCGTTACATCGCCGCACCCATCGGCATCATCCGTCAGGTCCTTGCCGGCGAGTTCAGTCTGGACGCGAAGGGTAACGGGCGCCTGATCCCTGACTATTTCACCTTCAACCGGCGTTTTGCCAACTATCCCAAACCGGGGCATGCGCTCTGGATTTACAGTCAGATGATCCGTTGGGGTCAGACGACCTATAACGAGGAAGGGTTGCTTGCCGCCGCAAGCGCATACCGACCAGACCTGTATAAGGCCGCGCTCGGTTCCGCACCCACGGGCCAGGATATAACGGTCGAAGGCAATCTGGAAGGCGACCGGTTCATGGACGGGCACGTATTCGATCCTGCTGCCATACCCGACTATATCGCGACGCTCGGAACGGGTGCCGCCTCTTAGGGCTGAAGACACCTCATATAAATGCGATAATGCGTGTCATGTACTGCTTATCCTTTGCGCGCATATTTGGCAGCATCAGCACAAAATATTCGCAGAGCATCTGTGGCCCCACGGTTCGGCGCAAATCGAGCCCGAAGAATATCCAAGTAATTTCATCGCGGTAGTCTGACGCCGTCAATCTGGCACACTACTTGCTTTTATGGATTTGCTCCGGTCAACGGTGATCTGGGCTCATGAACGCGCGAAAGCGTTCTCAAACGACATCGACGTCGCAAGGTTTTTGCTGCCCGGGATTTCCAATCCTTGAGGCGCGATCTCCGAGCGGCGTTTTTTTATGCCCTTTTTCCAAAAAACCAGCAGAGGGAACCTGCCTATGACCCGATTTGTGAAGACCGGCATCACCCGCCGCACCATTTTGAAGACCACAACCACCGCCGCTCTCGTCAGCGCAGTTAAGGCAGCCTTCCCGTCCGGCGCCTTTGCCGCAGCGCCGGGGCCGGAGGTTAAGGGCATCAAGCTCGGCTACATAGCGCTCACGGACGCCGCAGCGCTGATCGTGGCGAAGGAAAAGGGCCTTTTCGACAAACACGGGCTGCCGGACGCCGAGGTTACTAAACAGGCCTCTTGGGGAGCGACCCGCGACAATCTCGTGCTCGGCGGCGCAGCCAACGGCATTGACGGCGCGCATATCCTCTCGCCGCTCCCGTATCTCATGCATACCGGCAAGGTGACCCAGAACAACAAGCCAGTGCCGATGGCGATCCTCGCCCGCCTCAATCTCGACAGCCAGGGCATTTCGGTTGCCGCGGACTATGCGGGAACCGGCGTCGAACTCGATGCCTCAAAGCTCAAAGAAGCATTCGCCAAGAAGAAGGCGGCCGGTAATGAGGTGAAGGTGGCAATGACCTTCCCAGGCGGCACACACGATCTCTGGGTCCGTTACTGGCTTGCAGCCGGCGGCATCGACCCGAACAAGGACGTATCCACGATCGTCGTTCCGCCGCCGCAGATGGTCGCCAACATGAAGGTTGGCAACATGGACGCGTTCTGTGTGGGAGAGCCATGGAACGAACAGTTGGTCAATCAGGGTATCGGCTTTACGGCCTGTACCACCGGCGAACTCTGGAAGCATCATCCGGAAAAGGCGCTCGGCCTGCGCGCCGATTGGGTCGAGACGAATCCGAATGCGGCGAGGGCCCTGCTTATGGCCGTCATGGAGGCCCAACAATGGGCAGACAAGATGGAAAATAAGGAAGAGATGGCAGACATTCTGGGCCGCCGCCAATGGTTTAACGTGCCACCGAAGGATGTGGTAGGCCGCCTGAAGGGCGACATCAACTACGGCAACGGCCGGAATATCAAGGGTACCGACCTCTACATGAAGTTCTGGCGCGATCAGGCGTCCTTCCCCTTCAAGAGCCATGATGCCTGGTTTGTCACGGAAAACATCCGCTGGGGCACGTTTGCGCCCGGCACCGACGTCAAGAAGCTGGTCGATCAGGTCAATCGCGAAGACCTGTGGCGCGATGCAGCCAAGGAACTGGGCGTTGCCGCAAGCGACATTCCAGCCTCCGCCTCGCGTGGCAAAGAGACGTTCTTCGACGGCAAGATCTTCGATCCCGACAACCCGACGGCCTATCTCGACAGCCTGACGATCAAGACCGTCTCCTGAACGACCGGCAGACCGCTCCGGCGCGCAGAGACGCGTGCCGCCCCCTTCTCCCTCAAGCCTTTCCATGGAGCACGTAATGTCAGCCCTGGCAAAACAGGAAACGCCAACCGCAAGCATCGAGCCGACCGCTGGCCCGATCGATGGCGCCAAGCCGCAGGCAAATGTCGTCCACTTCACCGGCAGAACTATGCCTAAGTTCGATGCGGCCAAACTTGGTGGCGCCTTGCTTCGCAATGTCGTCCCCCCGCTGGTCGTGATCCTACTCATTCTTCTGGCATGGGAAGCGCTCTGTTCGTCACCCAATGCCTCCCTGCCCTCGCCGAGCCGGGTATGGGCCGAAAGCTATGACCTGATCGCCTATCCGTTCTTCAACTACGGCTCGCAGGATATCGGCCTCGGCTGGCGGGTTCTCGTCTCGCTCCAGCGTGTCGCTTACGGGTTCGGCATGGCAGCAGTGGTCGGCATTGTCGTCGGCGCCGTCATCGGCCAGTCGGTTTGGGCTATGCGCGGCCTCGACCCTATCTTCCAAGTCCTGCGCACAGTGCCGCCGCTCGCATGGCTACCGCTTTCGCTTGCCGCCTTCCAGAACGCCAATCCCTCGGCCATTTTCGTGATCTTCATCACCTCCATATGGCCGATCATCATCAACACGGCTGTCGGCGTGCGCAATATTCCTCAGGATTATCGAAACGTCGCCAAGGTACTGCGCCTCAACCAGCTGGAATTCTTCTTCAAGATCATGCTGCCATCGGCCGCCCCTTATATCTTCACCGGGCTTCGCATCGGTGTCGGCCTGTCCTGGCTTGCAATCGTGGCGGCCGAAATGCTGACCGGCGGTGTCGGAATCGGCTTCTTCATCTGGGATGCGTGGAACTCATCGCGCCTGCCCGACATCATCGTCGCCCTCGCCTATATCGGCGTCGTCGGCTTCATCCTCGACAAGCTGGTCGCCGCGATCGGCAAGCTCGTCACCCGCGGCACCTCGGCCAATTGAGGGGATTTTCATGAACGCT
Organism: Agrobacterium sp. Ap1; assembly: GCF_017313375.1. Classification (NCBI taxonomy): domain Bacteria; kingdom Pseudomonadati; phylum Pseudomonadota; class Alphaproteobacteria; order Hyphomicrobiales; family Rhizobiaceae; genus Agrobacterium; species Agrobacterium sp. Ap1. The sequence goes on along the minus strand of NZ_JAFLMY010000028.1, from coordinate 13,030 downwards.
TATCTCAAGCTCGACCACATCGACAAGTATTTCGATCGCGGTGCCTCGCGCGCAGAAGTGCTGAAAGACATCAACCTCACCATCGACAAGGGCGAATTCGTCTCGATAATCGGTCACTCGGGCTGCGGGAAATCCACCCTGCTCAACCTGATCGCCGGTCTGACACCGGTTTCGAATGGCGCCGTGCTCCTGGAGAACAGAGAGGTCAACGCGCCCGGACCGGAACGTGCCGTGGTGTTCCAGAACCATTCCCTGCTGCCATGGCTGACCGTCTACGAGAATGTCAATCTAGCTGTCTCCAAGGTCTTCAGAGCCACCAAGACCAAGAGCGAAAAGCACGACTGGGTCATGGCCAATCTCGACCTCGTGCAGATGGCGCATGCCAAGGACAAGCGCCCGTCAGAGATTTCGGGCGGCATGAAACAGCGCGTCGGCATTGCCCGTGCGCTTGCCATGGAGCCGAAGATCCTGTTGCTCGATGAACCTTTCGGCGCGCTGGACGCCCTCACCCGCGCCCATCTTCAGGATGCGGTCATGGAAATCCACGCCCGCCTCGGCAACACGATGGTGATGATAACCCATGACGTCGACGAGGCAGTGCTCCTGTCGGATCGCATTGTGATGATGACCAACGGGCCGGCCGCCCACATCGGTGAGGTGCTCGATGTCGCCATACCGAGGCCGCGCAACCGCATCGAGCTTGCGGGTGACCGCACCTACCTCAAGTGCCGCGAGGCCGTGCTGAAATTCCTCTACGAACGTCACCGCTTCGTTGAAGCTGCGGAGTAAACCCATGTCCGAAACCGCAATTGAGAAACTCGTCGTCATCGGCAACGGCATGGCGCCTGGCCGCATGCTGGAACATCTCTTCGAACACGCCCCCGGCCGCTATTCGGTAACGATCTTCAACGCCGAACCGCGCGTCAATTACGACCGCATCATGCTCTCGCCTGTCCTATCAGGCGAAAAGACCTACGAGCAGATCGTCATTCATGGCGACGGCTGGTACATCGACCATGGCATTACGCTCTACAAGGGCCATAAGATCGTCGCCATCGATCGCGATGCCAAGACCGTGACCTCCGATCACGGTGTGACGGAGAGCTACGACAAGCTGGTGATTGCCACCGGCTCGGTGCCCTTCATTATTCCCGTTCCTGGCAAGGATCTGCCGGGCGTCGTCTCGTATCGCGATCTCGACGATGTCGATGCCATGCTGCTTGCCGCACAGTCGCGCGCCAAGGCCGTCGTCATCGGTGGCGGGCTTCTCGGCCTCGAAGCGGCAGCTGGCCTCGCGCTGCGCGGCATGGACGTTACCGTGCTGCATGTCATGCCGACGCTGATGGAGCGCCAGCTCGATCCCGCTGCCGGCTACCTGCTGCAGAAGGCCGTCGAGGAGCGCGGCATCAAGGTGATCTGCAAGGCCAATACCAAGGCGATCATCGGCGACGGAAAGGTCGAGGGCGTGGAGCTGGATAACGGCACCGTCATTGCGGCCAATCTGGTCGTCATGGCGGTCGGCATCCGTCCGAACATCAATCTCGCCAGGGATGCCGGCCTTGCCGTCAATCGCGGCATCGTCGTCGATACCGGCATGCGGACATCCGATGGCGACATCTATTCGCTCGGCGAATGTGCCGAGGTCGGCGGCATGGTCTATGGCCTCGTCGCGCCGCTATACGAGATGGCGCGCGTTGCAGCCTCCCACCTTGCCGACGACCCGACGCCTGCCTTCGTTCACACTGACACGCCGACCAAGCTCAAGGTGACCGGTATCGACCTCTATTCGCTCGGCGATTTCGCCGATGGCGACGATCGCCAGGAGATCGTCCTTCGCGATGCGACGGCCGGCATCTACAAGCGCCTCGTCCTTAAGGACAACCGGATCATTGGCACCGTCCTTTACGGCGAAACCGCCGATGGTGCCTGGTTCAACGACCTGAAAAAGAAGGCCGTCGACATTTCCGAGATGCGCGACACCCTGATCTTTGGCCAGGCCTATCAGGGAGGAGCCCCGCTGGACCCTATGGCGGCCGTTGCAGCCTTGCCGGATGATGCAGAAATCTGCGGCTGCAACGGCGTATGCAAGGGCAAGATCACATCGACGATCACGGCCAAGGGGCTGACGACGCTGGACGAGGTGCGCGCCCATACCAAGGCGTCGGCTTCCTGCGGCACCTGCACTGGCCTTGTCGAGCAACTGATGACGCTGACGCTCGGCGACGCCTACAATCCGAAAGCGGTCCAGCCCATCTGTGCCTGCACCGATCTCGGCCATGACGATGTGCGCCGTCTCATCAAGGCCAAGGGGCTGAAATCCATTCCCGCCGTGATGCAGGAACTGGAGTGGAATACCTCCTGCGGCTGCGCCAAGTGCCGGCCGGCGCTCAACTACTACCTCGTCTGCGACTGGCCGGATGAATATGCCGACGATTATCAGTCGCGTTTCATCAACGAGCGCATCCACGCCAACATCCAGAAGGATGGCACCTATTCCGTCGTGCCGCGCATGTGGGGCGGCGTCACCAATTCGCAGGAATTGCGGGCGATTGCCGACGTTGTCGACAAGTTCGAGATACCGATGGTCAAGGTGACTGGCGGCCAGCGCATCGATCTTCTCGGCATAGAGAAACATGACCTGCCGGCCGTCTGGGCCGATCTGGGCAAAGCCGGCTTCATCTCTGGCCAGGCCTATGCCAAGGGCCTTCGTACCGTCAAAACCTGCGTCGGCTCCGACTGGTGCCGGTTCGGCACGCAGGATTCGACCGGGCTTGGCATCCGCATCGAGAAATTCATGTGGGGCTCCTGGACGCCGGCCAAGCTGAAGATGGCGGTTTCCGGCTGTCCGCGAAATTGCGCCGAGGCAACCTGCAAGGATATAGGGGTCATCTGCGTCGACAGCGGCTTCGAGATCCATTTCGCCGGTGCTGCGGGTCTCGACATCAAGGGCACGGAAGTTCTGGGCCTCGTGAAGAGCGAGGACGAGGCGCTCGAACATATCGTGGCCCTGACCCAGATGTACCGAGAGCAGGCGCGCTATCTAGAACGGATCTACAAATGGGCCAAGCGCATCGGCCTTGAGGAGATCCGCCGTCAGATCATCGAGGATCACGACAGACGGCGCGGCTACTACGACCGTTTCGTCTTTTCCCAGACATTCGCCCAGGTCGACCCGTGGTCGGAGCGCGTATCCGGCAAGGACAAGCACGAGTTCCGGCCGATGGCATCGATCGGCTTCGGCCAGGCTGCGGAGTGAGAACAATGGACATGAACTGGCATCCGATCGGCGACATCACCGAAATCCCGTTGCTTGGCGCGCGCTGCGTTAAAACTCCGTCCATGACCATTGCCGTGTTTCGCACCGACGAACACGAGGTCCATGCGATCGAAAACCGCTGCCCTCACAAGGGAGGCCCGCTCTCCGAAGGCATCGTGCATGGCACGTCCGTCACCTGCCCGCTGCACAACTGGGTCATCTCGCTCGAGAGCGGCAAGGCGCTTGGTGCCGATGACGGCGAGGTGCGGACAATCCCTGTCCGCAATGAGAACGGCCGGCTCTTCATCGCGCTTGAGGGCGCGATGATGGTCGCGGCGGAGTAGACCGCCATGGCACCCATCGTGTCGACGACACTGTCGCCCACAGGACCGAAGGAAACGAAAACCACCTGTCCCTATTGCGGTGTCGGTTGCGGCGTGATCGCCACCGTATCCGACAATGGCGTGGTGACCATCAAGGGAGACCCGGAACATCCGGCCAATCTTGGCCGGCTCTGTTCCAAAGGGTCGGCGCTGGCCGAGACGATCGATCTCGACGGGCGGGTGCTTTTTCCGCAGATCGCCGGGCAAAAAACCGGATGGGACGAGGCACTCGATCTCGTTGCGCAGACATTCTCGGCGGTGATTGCAGAGCATGGACCGGATGCGGTGGCTTTCTACGTATCCGGCCAATTGCTGACCGAGGATTACTATGTCGCCAACAAGCTGATGAAGGGTTTTATCGGCTCCGCCAATATCGACACGAATTCCCGGCTCTGCATGTCGTCATCGGTGGCCGGCCACCGCCGCGCCTTCGGCTCTGACACGGTGCCGGGCAGCTATGAAGATATCGAGCTTGCCGATCTTGTCGTTCTGACGGGGTCCAATCTCGCATGGTGCCACCCGGTCATCTATCAGCGCCTAGCAGCCGCCAAGGCGGCCCGACCGCAGATGAAGGTGGTGGTCATCGATCCGCGCCGTACCATGACATGCGACATCGCCGACCTTCATGTGGCGATCCGCCCAGATGGTGATGTCGCGCTGTTCATGGGGCTTCTGGCCCATCTTGCCGCAAGCAATTCGATCGACCATGCCTATGTGTCGGTTCATACTGCGGGTTACGAGGAAGCCTTGCAGGCTGCTGCGCAGCTTCCCCTCCCCGACATCGCGGCGCGCACGGGCCTCAGTGAGTCGGAGTTGGTTGCTTTCTACCGCCTCTTCGAGACGACGCGGAAGGTCGTCACTTGCTATAGCCAAGGGGTCAACCAGTCGTCCTCGGGCACAGACAAGGTGAATGCCATCCTCAACTGCCATCTGGCGACCGGCCGCATCGGCCGGCCGGGGATGGGACCGTTTTCGTTGACAGGCCAGCCCAATGCCATGGGTGGACGTGAGGTCGGCGGGCTTTCCAACATGCTGGCAGCGCATATGGCGATCGAAAGCGCCGAGGATCGCGACAGGGTGCAGCGCTTCTGGCAATCCCCCATGATCGCAGCAAGGCCCGGCCTCAAGGCCGTCGACATGTTCCGCGCCGTGGCGGACGGCAGGATCAAGGCGCTATGGATCATGGCAACGAACCCCGTCGTCTCCATGCCCGATGCCGATGCGGTGGAGGCCGCGATCAGGGCCTGCCCGTTCGTCGTCGTCTCCGATGTGCTGCGGGACACGGATACGACGCGTCATGCGCATGTGCTTCTGCCATCGCTGGGGTGGGGAGAAAAGGCGGGCACCGTTACCAATTCGGAACGCCGCATCTCGCGCCAGCGCGATTTCCTCGACCATCCCGGCGATGCAAAGGCAGACTGGTGGCAAATGGCGGAGGTGGCCCGGCGGATGGGCTTTTCCGGCTTCGACTATCGTCACCCATCCGAGATCTTTGCCGAGCATGCGGCCTTGTCAGCCTTTGAGAACGAGGGACGGCGAGACTTCGATATAGGTGCGTGCCAAAATATCGACGAGCGGACCTATCAGGCTCTTCTGCCCTTCCAGTGGCCCGCCAGTTTGACAGAGGATTACAGAGAGGACAGCAAAAGGTTTTTCGCCAAGGGCGACTTTTATCATCCGGATCGCAAGGCCCGTTTTGTGGCGATAAAAGCTCCTGCCGTCACGGATCACACCTGCTCGGCCTACCCCCTGACACTCAATACCGGCCGCGTTCGCGACCACTGGCATACGATGACCCGCACGGGCAAGAGCGACAGGCTGTCGGCCCACATCGCCGAACCCTTTGCGGAAATTCACCCGAGCGACGCAGCCGCACTCGGCATTCAGGACGCCGCGCTGGTCGAGCTTGCCAGCTCCCACGGCAAGGTCATTCTGCGCGCACTGATTACGCCGCGGCAGGCACGCGGCAATATCTTCGTGCCGATGCACTGGAATGACCAGTTTGCCTCGCGAGCCCGGATCGATGCCCTTGTGCCGCCCGTGACAGACCCTGTCTCGGGCCAGCCCGCCTCAAAAAACGTGCCTGTCGCAGCCAGTGGCCTCGACGGAGCGTTTTACGGTTTCGCTGTGACCAGCGCCATGCCCGACTTCCGAGGCGCGTTGTATTGGGCACGCGCCAGGGCACCGGGCGGCTGGCGCAGCGAAATCGCGTTCTCGGAACCAGTCGAGGATTTGGCAGAATGGTGCCGCATCGCCTTCGACATCCCGGTCGGTATCGAACCTCTGGGTTATATCGACAGGCAGGACGAGGACGTCCGCCTCGCCTTTTTTGACGGCGAGAGGCTGCTTGCAGCCTTCTTCCTTTCCCGCGGGCCGGTGGGCGTTGCCCGAGATTGGGCCGTCGCTCAGCTGACGGCATCGCATGCGGACGTGCGGCGAAGATTCGCGGTGATCGCCGGTCGGCCCGGAGCAGACCAGCCAGATCCGGGCGCCACCGTCTGCACCTGCCTTTCGGTCGGGATCAACCACATCATTGCTGCCATTCGCGGCGGTGCCTCAAGCGTTGAGGCAGTGAGCCACATGACCAATGCCGGGACAAATTGCGGTTCATGCCGCGCCGAAATCAGGGGGATCATCGATGGTTGTCTTGCAACAGCAGCGGAATGAGAAAGAGACGGAACGCGGCGCCCGTATGACGCTGCTTGCCAAGTTGCCGGTCTTCTGGGCCCTGGAGGGCAAACGGGTGATTGTCGCAGGAGGAAGCGAGGCCGCGGCATGGAAGGCCGAGCTTCTCGCCGCCTGCGGCGCAGACGTGCATGTCTATGCTGAACGGCTCTCGGACACATTCGAGACCCTGATTGCCAGAGGCTCCCACCATCCGCTGGGCAGCTTCGCGCACCATGACCATGCCTGGCATGCAGCCGCCTTCGAGGACGCAGCACTTGCGATTGGCGATTGTGACGAAGATTACGAAGCCCGCGCATTCTTCGAGGCAGCACGGCAGGCCGGCGTGCCGGTCAACGTGATCGACAAGCCGGCATTTTGCCAATTCCAGTTCGGTTCGATCGTCAACCGCTCGCCAGTCGTCGTATCGATATCGACAGATGGTGCGGCGCCCATTCTCGCGCAGGCCATTCGCCGGCGGATAGAAACGCTCCTTCCCGCGTCACTCAAAGCTTGGGCCGAGATGGCACAGAGGCTGAGGGATCGGGTGAACGAGAGGCTTCAACCCGGTGCACAACGTCGCCTCTTCTGGGAGCGTTTCGTCGACCGTGCCTTCAGGAACGAGCCCTCGCCGCAAGCCGAAAGTCAGTTTATCCGCGATGCCGACCGGCTGGCAGGCGATCTGCCGCCCGGCAAAGGCCATGTCACCCTCGTCGGCGCCGGTCCGGGCGATGCGGCGCTTCTGACGTTGAAAGCTGTCCGAGCGCTGCAGGCGGCGGATGTCATACTCTTCGACGACCTGGTTTCCGACGAAGTGCTCGAACTGTCACGCCGCGAGGCAAAGCGCATGCTTGTCGGCAAGCGCGGCGGTCGGGAAAGCTGCCGTCAGGAAGACATCAACGATATGATGCTGGCACTTGCGAATGCCGGCAAACGGGTGGTGCGCCTCAAATCCGGAGATCCAATGATCTTTGGGCGGGCCGGCGAGGAGATCGCCTGCCTGCAGCAGGCCGGCATTTCCGTCGATGTCGTGCCGGGCATCACGGCTGCCAGCGCCATGGCCTCGCAACTCGGCATATCGCTGACTCATCGCGACTGCGCGCAATCCGTTCGTTTTGTCACCGGACATTCCCGCAAGGGTGCATTGCCTGACAACTTGGACTGGACGAGCCTCACGGATCCGCACACCACGACGATCTACTATATGGCGGGCCGCACGGCCAGCGAACTCTCGGGCAGGCTGATCGCTGCGGGGCTTTCCCAGGATACACCCGCAACTATCATGCAATCCATCACACGGCGGAACGAGAAGCGATGGTCTGGCAGCTTGAGTTCACTCCCGGCAGCAATGGAACATTTCGGATACGAGCAGCCTGTGCTTGTCGGGATCGGCACCGTATTTCAGGATCCCTTGCACGTTAGGGGTCGCCATGGAAGTTTGATAACAGCGCGCGCGTGAGCCTACCGCAGACATGTATCGATAGCACCCAGCCCGTTAGAACAAAAAGGCACGGTGACCGGAATGGCATACTTGGATGAATCACCCCATAGTTTAAGCACGTCGTGACCATCAACTGGATCAATCAGGAAGGGATTCGGCAATGCCTATTGAACAGATTTCAAGGGGCCGCGCGATAATCTTTAGCGCAGTGCTCGCAGTGCATTCAGGATGACCACAAGGTCGATGCCTTCCTGTATTACCGCGCCCTCAACAGGAGAAAGATATCCGAACGCCGCCGCGATCATGGCCGAAACGGAGAGGCCAAGCCCTACAATTGCGCTCTCCATTGCGATTTTTTTGCTACCGTGAGCAATTGTCATTGCCGCTGCAAGTGCCTTGAGTTCGTCGACCATGAGGACGATGCTTGCCACCTGAGAGGAAGACGCGCTGCCTCTGGCTCCCATGGCCACACCGACATCTGCGGCAGCGAGTGCCGGGGCATCATTGACGCCATCGCCTACCATCATGACCGGGCCGCGATGCCGCTCGTCCTGAATGATCCGCACCTTGGCTTCGGGCGACAGATCACCGAGTGCGAGGTCAACTCCCACCGCCCTGCCCATGCTTTCCGCAATTGCAGCTCGGTCGCCGGATGCCAATATGATCCTGTCTATCCCTGAATCTCGCAAATTCTCTATGACAGTGGTTGCATCTGGCCGCATCTGATCCGCGAATGTAAGGATGCCGGCAAATCGGCCGTCCAGGCCAACGCCCACGGTCATAGCATTTGGAAGACCGTCGGATGCGCCGATCTCGGTCACACTGTCACGCTCCGAGGCGGTACAGCGTTCACGGACAAACGCGATGCCACCAACGATAACTTTCCGGCCGGCGACCACACCCTCCAGCCCAGAGCCGGGTGTCTCGTCGATATTCGTTGGAGGAATGAGCGTCAGGCTCCGTTCGGCCGCTTCGCGGATCAGCGCTGTCGCGGTCACATGGGCCGAAGCCTGATCTAGGCTCGCCGCATATGTGAGCAGATCCTGGTCTGTGTAGGGTGCCAGCACCCTTGTCTCCACGAGTTTCGCCTGTCCAGACGTTATGGTGCCGGTCTTGTCCAGCACTGCCGTGCGAATGTTTGCTAACGTCTCCAGCGCTTCGCTTCCTTTAATCAGCACACCGATGCGCGAAGCGCGCGACATGCCTGCGATCAATGCGATCGGGACTGCGAGGATAAGGGGACACGGTGTCGCAACCACAAGCACGGCAACGACCCGCATGGTATCCTCGCTATACCCCCACGTCGCCAGGGCCATTGCGAGCGTAAGCAATAGGAAGCCGGCCGCATATCTATCGGCCATGCGCGACAGAGGAGCCTTGCTGTCCTGTGCCGCCTTTACCAGGCGCAGAATATTGGCATAAGCACTCTCGGATGCCGGCCGGCTTACGCTCAGATCGAAGACTGGCCCGACACAACTCGAACCACTAAACACTTCCTCACCCCTGCTAAAAGTCCTGGGCAAGGATTCGCCCGTAAGGGTGGACAGATCAAGAGTGGCGTATTCACTTGCGACACGGCCGTCGACCGGTAGCACCTCACCCTCTCGGATCAGCAGTCTGTCCGCCGGCCGGACTGTACCGAGCGCCACCTCTTCCAGTGCATTACCACGATATCGCATGGCGGTCCGCGTTACCCGTCCCAACAACGCGCTCATTTCGCGTCCGGCCCTTTGGCGAGCAAGGTCTTCCAACCACTGCCCGCCAGCATACATTAGGGCAACAACGTTTGCCGCCAGATGCTCGCCAAAGACAAGAGCAGCGGACATGGAGATCAGAGCAACGATATCAAGGCCGAAATCGCCGCCGCGCAGCGCCTGAACCACTTGAATCGCAAGCACGGCGATGACCACGCAGCTCGCCGACGACCATGCGATTTGCGCAACATAATAAAGCTGATAGTGCTGAGCCAGCAGCCCGGTGATCAGGCCCACAGCCGCCACCGTCACCAGGATAGCGACGCGGTATCTTTCTAGTTTGACATTGGACAGTGCACTCATTTGATCCGACCTCCGTCGCGCAAAAACAGCCGTGGCCAACGCTTACCGTTCGTCCTGCAAGACTCGCCGGAATTTGCGCAAAAGGATGGCTCTGGAGCGATCGTCGGCCGCGGCGCGAACCGTCTCGTTGATGTCCTGCAAGAGCACCTGATAGTCATTATTCCAGTCTCTGTGCCCGATGGTCAGGGGATCGATTCTCGGCGATGGCATGGACACGGAGATATCGGTTGGGCCACCATCGTTAAGGGTGAATGCGCTATCGATGAACGGCACGAATACCGGGGTCGCGGGTGTGCAGTCGGCAGCGCGGTGACTCATCGCGGTCAAGGCGGCTTCCTCCCCATGCACGAGGAAGATCCCGTGCGAGATTGGCAAGCGGCTTCGCAACCAGCGCTCCAGTTCGGGACCGTCGGCATGACCACTATAGGCATCGATCTGGCGGATTTGCGCTCTGACCGTGATCTCCTCGCCCTGGATCTTTACGGGCGTCGTTCCACCGGCGAGTAGTCTTCCAAGTGTGCCGGCCGCCTGATAGCCGACAAACAGCACGGTTGCCTCTTCTCTCCATAGCCAGTTCTTCAAGCGATGCCGGATACGGCCAGCTTCGCACATACCGCTTGCGGCGATCACGATGTGAAAACCGCGGACCCGATCGAGAGCCTTTGACTGTTCGACGCTTTCGGTAAAGTGGACGTTCTTGGCATGCATGGCGCGATCAAGGGCGACACCCAGATTGAAGTCATGCCTATGCTTTTGGAAAATCTCGCTCGCCCGTGTCGCAAGTGGAGAATCGATGTAAATCGGGACAGTCTTGATCTCCGATTGCTGCATCAACAGGATCAGGTCAGTCATCAACTCCTGAGTCCGCTCCACCGCGAAGGAAGGAATGATCAGTGCGCCATTCTCATGGCGCGAGGCGGCGCGAACCTCCCGACCGAGGAGCTGACGCCGACCTTCAATCGTGGCATCAACGCGATCCTTGTCCGCATAGGTGCTTTCGCAGACCACATAGTCCCAATGTTTTGGCGCGACTGGCCCAGCCTGAAAAAGCTTGTTGTCCGGTCCGATGTCTCCGGAAAACAGGATGCGGATAGGATTATCCGGGCCGACTTCCATTTCGATTGAAGCCGATCCGAGCAGATGACCGGCATTCCAGAAGCGAAACCGAACGCCCGGTACAACTGACTGCCAGCGCTCACATTCGACCGCGTGAAAGCGGTGTAACATCTGATAGGCGTCATCGGCAGTGTAGATCGGTTCGACCTCCTCCTCGCCTCGCTGACGATAGCGCCTGTTCCTCTGATCGACTTCGACTTCCTGGATGTGGCCAGCATCGGGAAGCATGACACTACAGAGATCTACCGTGGCTGGCGTGGCATAGATAGGGCCGGCAAAGCCGCGTTTTGTAAGTTTTGGCAGCAAGCCTGAATGATCGATGTGAGCATGAGTGAGAATGACCGCATCAACTGAAGCAACATCGAAGGGAAATTCCCGATAATTAAGTTGCTTTTCCGTTTTGGAACCCTGGAAAAGCCCGCAATCGATCAGCACAAATGTATCTGAGGTCTCGATCGCAAAACACGACCCCGTAACGCCTCTCGCTGCGCCGAAAAAGCGAAGAACCGGATCGCGCAGATCCTTTCGTCCAGCTTTTGCTGATGTCATATACAAAGCTCCCTCACCATAAGGCGATACGCATTTAGCGCGCCATCAAAACCGGGATCGCAGGATGCTGAAGCATCGTTTCGGTCGTACCGCCCAGAATACGCTCGCCAAGCCGCGAATGACCGTAGGCACCCATGACGATGAGATCAGCATCAAGGCTTTCGGCATGCCGCTGCAGGACAATGGCCGGATCGTCACTTCCGTGAAGGTGATCAATCACCACCTCAACTCCATGACGCAACAGAAAGCCCGCAAGATCGGCACCATTCGCCTCTCCTGAAGCCTCACTATCGACGTCGACGAGAGCAACGTGAACGCGATTGGCGTTCTGAAGGAGAGTTATAGATGACCGCACCGCAATCCAAGCTTCGCGCCGGCCGTTCCAGGCGACCACGATCTGTTTTGGTCGAAGAGTTGCGACCCTCCGCTTTGGAAGGATCAATAGGGGACATGAAGAGTGGAACAAAACGCCGTCGACCACCCGCCTGGCGAGATGGAGGTCATTTGCCATGGTTCCTCCGATCACGGTGATGTCCGCGGAATTGGCATGACGGGCGACATGGCTGGATACCTGCCCCGAAGAACAAAAGACGGGGGTCACCATGCCGCGTAACCCGCCAGCCGTGAGCACAGATGTCAGTTCATTCGCCTGCGTTTCGAGGCGTCGATGCTCCTCCCAGATCAAGGCAAACGGGCTATCGCCTCCGTATCCGGGGCCTCCGATCAGAGGATACGGGACACAGGATACGAGAATAGCCTGAAGTTCCCCTCCGGCGTCACACGTCATCCTTACTGCCGCGGCCAGATCTTTGTCGCCGTGATCCACGCCAACAACGCTCAATATGCATGTGTTCGACATCTCAAGCCCTCCCGTGCTTTCTTTTGTCCATGCCACGAACATTGTAGGACTAAATTAGAATTGCGAAATGACGCAGATCACGTTGTCGGAGCCCCATTTATGCATGGGTTCTGATCCGAATTTTGAATGCAGACATCCAGAGCACTTGACGCTGTTACCCGCTTCGTTTGCAGCAGCAGCGGCTAGTTGGGGCCTATTGGTTGCGCGTCAACCTCGAGTTTTTGACGGGCTGAGAGATGAGAGCATTGACGGCAATTTTTCTGACATCCTCGCTTTACTGCACCTCACCAGCAGAGCGCTCAAGATCGAGTGCTTTGTTTCAAACTGCTAAACCCGCTGATGTTCGAAAGATCGCCTGCATAGGTCTGATCCAGACCTGACCTTCCAACCATTGGGAAAGCTCTCGGAGTTGATGCACCTTGGGGTGACTAACAGGTGCTTCGTCCGACGGGTTGAGAACACAGGCCGCAGGGATTTTGGCTCGATTGGCTGAAGATGGTCGTCGTGCGGTGCGAGTTGTTTTGAGCCAAAGCGGCAAGCGCCGTTATTGCGGCGGAACCTTCAGTAAATCCAAATTAATGGATCGTGTCCCAGGGAGTGGTGTAGCTTAGACGGCCACGGCTCATCGCAGAGGGCCGGATGAGTGTCAGCTTGCTGCTGGCAGGCTGATGAGTGGATCATCGCTCATCGTAGCGATTGTCTCAA
>NZ_JAFLMY010000027.1:0-54171 GCF_017313375.1 Agrobacterium sp. Ap1 | reverse complement strand
GACCGCATCCAATCACACGTTCAAACCGCTCAAAGAAAAACTTGCATGAACGGGGGCATCCATACATGAGCCGGTTAAGACCGGGTCGCCAATCGTCTCCTTTCAAACGCTTAACGGTTGCTTATCGTGTAGCGTCGTATATCCCATTGACATATCCTTTGTCGCACATTGCTTTCGGGATATCCAATCTGTAGATGCCAGAGGAGTATGTCATGGAGCAGGGCGCGGTATTTCAAAGTAATCGTAGCCAGGCCATCCGGCTTCCAAAGGCAGTCGCTCTTTCGGATGATGTGAAGAGTGTCGATATCGTCGCGGTCGGGCGTACTCGAATCATAGCCCCCGCAGGTGAGGGTTGGGACAGCTGGTTTGAAAGCGCTGGCACAACCGCCGACTTCATGAGCGAGCGCGATCAGCCTGCGTTTGGAGCTGATTTATGGCGCAGAGAAGTCGGCTAGCCCAGAACGAAACTTGGCCGTGGTTGAGGGATTAGCAGCTCGCCTGAAAGTTATGTCTTATGACGAGCTAGCAGCCACCCATACTGGCCAGTTGCGTGCTGAACTTGCACGAAACGGAACGCCCTTTGGTCCATATGATCAATTCATAGCTGGAAACGCTCGGTCGCGCGGATTGATCGTCGTCACAAACAACCGCCGTGAGTTTGATCGCGTGGCAGGCTTACGCGTGGAAGACTGGACCGCCTAACTCCCTGCTGGGTTCGGGACCTGTTGTCCAACCTGACTGGGCTAGACAGAAATCTAACGGGTCGAGTGTTCACATCCCATAATTGGACGGCCCCTGACCCGCAAGATATTTCGAGATAGTTTGATCTGGTCGCTTGCGTCCATATGTCCGGCCTGTCGTCGCGTTCGCACATGCGCGTCCATCTGGGCAATGCGCGAAGGGCTCGTTCTGCGCGGCGTGCGCTGGATTCCACCGGGCGCTGGATCGTCGCCTGCGACAGGAACGGACGAATCCACTGGTCGACACAACAGGCCGCCGACCTGATGCAACGCGCCGGGATCCGGTCCGACCAGGGCGCCTACCTGCCGTGGGAGATCGTGGAACTGGTTGGCCTTGCCGCCGAGCAGTTGCCATCCGCCGCGCTTGGCCAGGCGCTTCGTTATTCACGCAACGGACAGGATCTGGAATTCCGCATATTGTCCGATGACGGGAATGACGAATTGCTGTTGCGGCTTGTCGACCGGCACCGTGGAACGGATGAGGAGCCACTCGCAAAAGCCTTTGCATTGACGTTGCGGGAAGCGGAGGTGCTGCTCTGGATTGCGCACGGCAAGGCGAACAAGGAGATTGCTGACATCCTGGAAATGTCGCCGCGCACCGTCAACAAGCACCTGGAGCAAATCTTCAACAAGCTTTCCGTCGAGAAGCGAACCTCCGCAGCGACGATGGCGGTGAGGGTTCTGTGGCGGGATAGCTGATAACCAGAGAGACCTTGGATTGCCAGCTGCGTCTTGGACTGGCCGGAGAGTTTTTATTATCCTCTGAATCAAGGGATCAAAGCCTAGTTTCTTCCGCATGAAGAGCCATGCGGTTGATAATTGATCAACCAGCTCAAGAGCGCTCGGATACGGCCAGAGTGTTCTCGAAATTTCAGCCACATGCACTTTCAAAAGTCACCATTTCGATGCCGAGATCGGTGATCTTTATCTGCTCAAGAACTTGCCTGTCCCACCGGCGAAAACCGCCCAATCCGGAAATCTTTCAGGGGTATTTGCGTTTGGCCCGTCGCGATAAACTCCGCCATGACGTCACCCACTCCGGGTCCAAGCTGGAACCCGTGTCCACAAAAGCCGAAGGCGTGGTAAAGGCCTTCAGTCGTCGCGGATTGTCCCATGACGGGCAGGCCATCGGCGACATAACCTTCACAGCCCGACCAGGTGCGGATCACCGAGACGTTCGCAAGCGCTGGCAGCAAGGGCAGAAGTGCCCTTAGCTGTCCCGGCAGGCGGGCGGGATCGGCCTTGGCATGGCCGCTGTCCAGCGAGACATCGGTGCGTTCCGCTCCGCCCCCAAACACGATATTGCCGCGTTCGACCTGGCGAAGATAACCGCCGCCATGTTCATGGCCCCAGACGCCGACGACCGGCAGAACCCGATGTGGAAGCGGTTCGGTGACGCCCATTTGCGGACCTTTGGCGACGATCGGTACCGGTTCGGAAAATTGCTCGGCAATCCGTGCGCCCCAGGCGCCGGCCGTATTGAGGAGTATCGGCGACGAATAAAGACCTTTCGAGGTTCGAACTTCGAAACCGTGTGGCGTTTTCCCTATGCTCTCGACAGTGGTTTCCTCGACGATTTCCGCGCCGAGCCGGCGCGCGGCATCGGCAAAGGCGGGCGCAATAAGGCGAGGATTGCCGCTGCCGTCCTGCGGGGAAAAGGAGGCGCCGATTGCGGTCGGGCCGAGGCCCGGAAAACGGTTCTGCACCTCTTTCGGGCCGAGTTCCTCCAGATCCAACCCCCAGGGCCGCGCCGCCTCGGAGAAGCTCCGCATCTCATTCAGCCCCTTCTCTGTAAAGATGAGACGAAGATGGCCGGTGGCGCGAAACTCGACATCGCGCCCAAGCAGCTTTTCCGCTTCTTTCCAAAGGGCCAGCGACCGGTGGGCGAGGGGGAGTTGGGGCAGATATCTGCCGCTTCTGCGGATATTCCCGAAGGATGCGACGGTCGCACCACTGCCGACACGGTTTCGCTCGATAAGCGTGACACGCAGTCCGCGGCGCGCCAGGAAAAAGGTCGAGGCTGCGCCCATCAGGCCACCACCGACAACAATCACATCCATCCGGCTTCCTCGTCATCCTGAAAATCGCATGAAGAGTGACCGATCCGGCATGGTCAAGTCAAAGTCGAGCTTTGGGCACTCCCATAAGTCGGACCTATGGGTTGGTCCGTTCGAGGGCATAAGTTCTGCTTATGGGATATCGCCCTTTCCGTCTTGGACCGACGTGGTTCCATCGTGCCAGCTTTGCATAACCAGACGGAAAGGGATCCAATATGGACAATGCGCCAGCGCCCGGCAAAGACCATCTCAAGGAACAGGATTGGAAGGTCGGCGTCGATATCGGCGGAACCTTCATCGACTTCTGCGCTCTTGAAACGCGCTCAGGCAGGGTCGCCTCCTTGAAGGTTCTGACCACGCCGGACGATCCGGGCGCGGAACTGATGACCGGGCTTTCGCTTCTCGCTGAGCGCGAAGGGCTCGATCCGACTTCGATCAGCCGCTTCGTGCATGGTACGACGGTCGGCATCAACACCGTCATCCAGAGGCGCGGCGTGTCGCTGGCGCTGATGACCAATGCCGGCTTCGAGGACGTGATCGAACTGGCGCGCCTGAGAATGCCGGACGTCTATTCGCTCTTCTGCTCGCGTCCCGACCAGCTCATTTCGCGTGACATGGTCTTCGGCATTCCGGCGCGACTGAGAGCCGACGGCAGCGAAGCGCAGGCGCCGGACATGCAGGCCGTCGTCGAAGCCGTTACAACCGCCAAGGCAAAGGGTGCATCGGGCATCATCATCTCCTTCCTCCATTCCTGGCGCAACGATGCCCAGGAAGCGGCGGTCAAGGCCCAGATTGCACAGTCGGCTCCCGATCTGTTCGTCTTCACATCCTCGGAAGTCTGGCCGGTCATTCGCGAATACGAGCGCACCACCACAGCCATCCTCAACGGCTACGTCCATCCGCGTGTTTCCGGATATCTGACGGCGCTGGAGGACAAACTGGTTTCCCGTGGAGTAACGGCTCCGGCGCTGCTGACCAAGTCGAATGGCGGGGTCATGAATGCGGCGGAGGGCAAGCGCTCCTGCGTGCAGATGCTACTTTCCGGTACCGCATCCGGCGTCATCGGCGCCGCCTGGCTTGCTCGCCGCGCCGGTGAAAAGCATATCCTGACGCTCGATATCGGCGGTACTTCGGCCGATTTCGCGCTGATCATCGAAGGCGAGCCGCAATTCGGTACGGGCGAACTGATTGGCGAGTTTCCGCTGCATATTCCATCGGTCTCGGTCAGTTCCATCGGCATCGGGGGCGGTTCTATTGCAAGCGTCGATGCGCAGGCCGTCTTGCGTGTCGGACCGGAATCGGCCGGATCGACGCCGGGACCGGCGTGCTATGGGCGTGGTGGCACTCAGGCGACCGTGACGGATGCGATGGCGGTCTGCGGCTGGCTCGGCCATAGCCAGATGGCTTACGGCCAGTTGCAGATCAATGTCGGCCTGGCTCGCGCGGCAGTCTCCAAGCTCGCCGACCAGATCGGCCGTACGGCCGAGGAAGCAGCGCAGGCCATTCTCGATATCGCCATTTCCGAAATGTTCGTGGAGGTCGAGAAGCTTGCCTCGCGTGCAGGCGTCGATTTGCGGGAATTCACCTTGATGCCGTTCGGCGGCGGCGGGCCGATGCTCGGCGCTTTCCTGGCGCGGGAGTTCAAGATGGCGAAGGTCATCGGGCCACCGCGTCCGGGCGTCGTCTCGGCGCTGGGCGGCCTGGTGGCCGATCTTCGCGGCGACTTCATCCGCACTGTCTTCACGCATATTTCCGCCGAGGCGACACCGCTGTTGCGCAAGGCGCTGGATTCGCTGTCGGCCGAGGGGCTGGCGTGGCTTTCGAAGCAGGGACATCAGGGGCCGGCGACGCTGTATGTTTCCGCCGACATGCGCTATGTCGGCCAGAGCTTCGAGATCGAGGTGCCGGTTCAGGCAGCATGGATCGCCGAGGGCAAGCTCAGCCCCATCAAAGACGCCTTCCATGCCATGCATGCGAAGCTCTACGATTTCGACGATCCGGACGGAGAGATCGAGATCGTCAACCTGCGCCTTTCGGCGATCGGTGCCGGTCCGGCTCTGGAGCTTCCGGTCGAGGCCGAACATGGCGGTGTTGCCGCGGTGCCGGAGCGGGAGATCCCCGTCTTCACCGGCAAGGAGTTCGAATGGATCGGCCTTTACCGGCGAGATCTTCTGCATCCGGGCGGCCGGTTCTCAGGCCCGGCGGTGGTCGCGCAGGAAGATACGACCTTTGCCATTCCGGCCGGCGCCACGGTCGATGTCGACCGCCACCTGAACCTGCATCTGACCTTCTCGGAGTAACCCGCCATGTTTGACCCATTGAACCTTCAGGTCTTTGCCAATCACACCCGCGCGGCTGCCGAGAACATGGCCTATACGCTGCAGCGGACCGCACATTCCGCCTTCGTCAAGGAGACGGAGGATTTCACGGTGATGCTGATAAACCGCAATGGCGACACGTTCGGCGTGCCGATGGGGCTCGGTGCCACATGGTATCCAGGGCTGACCTATACGCGGGCAATCGACATGGTCGCCGACTACAAGCCCGGCGATGTTGCCTTCACCAACGATCCCTATTCCTGCTTCGTCGCAACCCACGCACCCGACACGCATCTCTGGAAGCCGGTGTTCTACGAGGGTGAGATCATCGCCTGGACCGGCGGCCACATCCACAATACCGACATGGGCGGCGCCGTGCCGGCGTCTCTTTCGCGCGCCCTGACCGAAATCCATCAGGAAGGCATCCGCTTTCCCCCGATGAAGCTGGTCAATGAAGGTGTCTTCGACGAGGACATTCTGAAGATCATGACCACCAATGTTCGCAAGCCCGATCTCAACATCGGGGATATCAAGGCGCTGGTGGGTGCGCTCAATACCGGCGAGCGCAAGATCCTCGCAATGGTCGAGAAATTCGGGAAAGAGGCCTTTCTCGAAGGCGCGGAAGTGCTGCTCGATCATGCCGAAGCGCAGGCGCGTGACATTCTGCGCTCCATGCCGGACGGTACCTATGTCTTCGTTGATTACGCGGACGAGGATTCTGTCGAAGCCAATCCATGCCGGCTGAAACTGACGCTGACGATCAAGGGCGACGAGGCGATCCTCGATTTCACCGGTTCCGATCCGCAGCTCGGGTCTTCGCTCAATGTTCCCTCGGGCGGCGATCCGCGGCATACGATGCTGCTCGTCGGCGTCTATTATGTGCTCTACACGATCAATCCGAAGATCCTGCTGAATACCGGCCTGACACGCCCGTTTACCTGCATTGCGCCGCAGGGCAGCGTGCTCAACCCGATTTCGCCGGCTGCTGTCGGCATGCGGTCGCTTACCTGCGCCCGCCTGCGTTCGGTGATCTTCGGCGCCTTCTGCCAGGCTGTGCCTGAAAGGCTTCCGGCAGCACCTGCTGGCAACAACTGCATCGTCAACGTTATGACCACCGACGAGCGAGGTCGTACTGTCATCGCGGCCGTCAATCCGGTCGTTGGCGGAGGTGGTGGCATGCCGCATCGCGATGGCACCAACGGCTCCGGGGCTGATGCCGCTTACCTCAAGAACACGCCGATCGAGATTACCGAGACCGAAGTGCCGATCGAATTCGTCAAATACGGGTTGGCGAAGGACAGTGGCGGTGCGGGCCGCTGGCGCGGCGGTCTTGCGACCGAGATGGCGTTCCGGGTGTCCAGCCCGGGCAGCCGGATTACCGCGCGCAACCGCGACCGCAGCTTCTTCCGGCCCTGGGGTCTGCTCGGCGGCAAGGCTGCGGGCCTGTCCGACATGGTGCTCAACCCCGGTCGGGATGACTATCGCCGGCTCGGCAATATCGATACCGCCATCCTGCAGCCCGGCGACGTGCTGGAAATCCGTTCGGCAGGCGGTGGCGGACGCGGCAATCCGCTGGAACGTGAGGTCTGGCGCGTGGTTCGCGATGTCGAGCGCGGATATGTCTCTGCAGAGGCCGCAGAGCGCGACTATGGGGTCGTCATTCGTGATGGTGGTGCGGATGAGGAAGCGACCGAAAGCCTCAGGGCATCACGCTCCGCATCTGCCGGCCACTTCCACTACGGTCCCGAGCGCGAGGGTTATGAGGCGCAATGGACGCCGGCCGCCTATGATCTCCTCACCGACATTCTTGCCGGTCTGCCGATCCATTGGCGCTTCTTCACCAAGACGGAAATCTTCCGCCGGATGAAGGGCCGTGTCGGACTGGAAGGCGTATCCGAGGCCCTGGCGGATGTCCGGGCGCGCTTCAGGGAAATGCCGGAGCCTGCGATCGAGGCCAAGGAGGCTGCTGAATGAAGCCGCACCCGCGAACCGGGCGAATTGTCCGTTTGTCGGAAACGGCAAGACCGCGGGTGCATTTTCATCTGGATGGCTCGCCCTGCGAGGCTCTTGCGGGTGATACGGTGCTGACAGCGGTGTTGTCTTCTTCCCATCACCTGCGGCAATCGGAATTCGGGCCGGAGAGGCGGGCAGGTTTCTGCCTGATGGGCGCCTGTCAGGATTGCTGGATCTGGCAGGCAGATGGGGGAAGGCTTCGTGCCTGTTCGACGCCGGTCATGGACGGCATGCAACTGCTGACCGAAGCACCTGCCGGATGGCCGTCATGAGTTCGGATGCTGAAAAGGTCGTCATCGTCGGCGCGGGGCCGGCAGGCATTCGTGCCGCCGAGATGCTGGTATCGGCGGGTATAAAGCCCGTAGTCATTGACGAGGGAATGAGGGCCGGCGGCCAGATCTATCGCCGGCCGCCGGATGGTTTTACCCGATCTGCGCGGCAACTCTACGGAACCGAAGCCGACAAGGCGGTCGCATTGCATGGTCGGTTCGACCAGATGGTGGCCGAGGGGCAGGTAGATTACCATCCGCAGAGTTCCGTCCTTGCCTGCGCCAACCGAAGCCTGCATGCGTTGACCCCTTCGGGGCGGCGCGAATTCAGCTATGACCGGCTGATCCTTGCGACAGGCGCCACCGATCGCCTCGCACCCGTGCCAGGGTGGCAGTCACCCGCTGTCTACAGTCTCGGCGCAACCCAGATCGCTCTCAAGGCTCAGGGTGTCGCGCTCGGGCAGAAGATCGTGCTTGCCGGCTCGGGGCCGCTGCTGACACTGGTCGCAACGCAATTGCTGAAGACCGGGGCCGAGATTGCGGCCGTTCTCGACACTTCGTCATTCGTGACGCAGATGACGGGACTTCCCGGCATGCTGGCAAGACCGGGGCTTATCCTGCGCGGGATGATGATGCGCGCCAAGCTGGGACGGCTTTATCATGCTGGCGTGAAGATACTCGGTATCGATTCCGACGAATGCGGCCCGGTGAGCATCCGCTGGCAGGATGCGCGTGGCGCAATGCGGAAAAGCGATTGCGACATGGTCGGTATCGGATGGCATTTGCGGGCAGAAACACAGCTTGCCGGGCTTGCCGGTTGCCAGTTCGATTATGATGCCGGCTGGGCGCAATGGCTTCCGCGCACCGACCGCATGGGAAGGGCTGCAGAACGGCTCTATCTTGCCGGTGACGGCTTGCGCATTCTCGGAGCCGACGGGGCGGAAGTCGCCGGTCGCCTGGCCGCGCATGCCTGTCTCTCCGATATGGGCCTGGCTGCGCCCGACAGTTCTGCGGATCTGCGGCGGCTCAGACGGTATGAGCGTTTTGCCCGTGGCATGGCGCGTGCCTTTCCCTGGCCGGCTGACATGGTTCGCAGGACGCCCGACGAGACGGTGGTTTGCCGCTGTGAGGGGATCACTGCCGGTCAGTTGCGCGACGGTGTCGATTACGGCGGTGCGGAAGCCAATCGGGTGAAGTCGCTCGCGCGGGTCTGCATGGGCCGCTGCCAGGGGCGTTATTGCCAATTGGCCGGTGCCGAACTGATTGCAGCAAAGGCCGGGATTTCCGTCAGCGACGCCGGGCGTCTGCGGGAACAGGCGCCGGTCAGGCCTGCTCCGATCGGAGCATGGGTCCGGGATGCCTGAAAGGCTCTAACGATTGAGATCTTCCGCCTTGGCCAAGACCGAGGCGCAGGCGTCGCGAATATTATCGCGCATCGCCAGGTGGCTTCCCGTGAGCGGGCGGTCTCGGCTGGTGAGCAGCGCGATCGGTACCATCGCCTTGTGAGACAGCGGTTTGCGGATAAGGCCGGGAAACTGATCCCATGGAAGCAATCCATCGACCACGGCGACACCATAACCGTCACGGACAAAGGGCAGGGCAGTCAGCGAGATGTCGATCTCGATTGCCGGATTGAACATATGCTTTTCGGCCGCCGCCGCACTCAAAAGTATGCGGCCGGGATAGGTGCCGGCCCTGTAGGAGATCAGCGTTTCTTCCTGCAAGTCGGCGAAATTGATATGTTCGCGATCCGCCAGCCGGTGTCCTTCGGGCAGGATGCAGATCAGCTCGGTATGGCCGAGCGTCTCGACCTCGATGCCTGGTCTCGCCATATTGTTCATCACAAGCCCGAGTGCGGCATCGCCGTTGCGGATCATGTCGACGACATTGACCAGCGGTGCGATGAGTGAGCGGATCACGACATCCGGATGGGCTTCGCGAAACGATGCGAGCGCCTTCGGCACGATCGACATGGCCGGTGGTGCGGAGGCCGCAACCCGGATGATGCCAGTGCGGCCGAAGCGCATGTCGGTCGTATGCCGCTTCAATGCGCCGAGTTCCGAGAAAATTCTCTCACATTCGGGATAAAGCTCCTCGGCTTCGCGGGTCGGGACCAGCTTGCCGCGAACTCGATTGAACAGCTTGAAGCCCAGCTGGTCTTCCGCATGAAGCAGGATCTGGCTGAGAGCGGGCTGCGATATGTTGAGCATGGCGGCGGCGCCGGTCACAGTCCCGCAGCGCATCAGCATGCAGAAAACTTCCAGTTGGCGTGCCTGCATGCGTTTTTCCGTGTCCGTTGGTTGCCAGTCTCAGCTTACATCAAAGGGCAATCGGTCAGAAGTCGGCGACCTTGCCCCATGAAGACCGCTCGAAGCGCTCGAGACGGTAAGGGACAGGATCGACGATGGGCTGCGCGCCGGTAATGATATCGGCGATCAGGTGGCCGGCGCCCGGACCAATGCCGAAGCCGTGGCCGCTGAAGCCCGCAGCAAGTACGAGGCCGGTTACGACTGCAGTCTCGCCGATGGCGGGTACGCCATCCGGCGTGGAATCGATATATCCAGCCCATGCTGCCGTGACCGGACGCCCCTTGAAGTCGGGCAGAAGTTCGGTGGCCCGCTCATGCGTCAGCTTGACCGTGTGGCGATCGACTACGGGATCGAGGATGCGCATCTCTTCCATCGGCGTCGGCCGATCGAGGCGCCACGTCTTCAGGCTTTCATGGCCGCTGCGAATGCCTTCCAATCCACCGGGAGAGAGGCTGCGCCAGCGCCGCATGAACATGGGGAGAAACTGGGCTGCGAAACGCATGTTCTGCGCCGTCGGGTCGACACGGCCGCGTCCGCTGATTGCCAGCGTGTGTCCGCCGTCGCCGCGTCGGGTGACCGATACTCGCGCCGTATGGAGCGCATCCGGAAGATCGCCCTGGCCCGGGCCGACGGAGAGGATGGTTGAGCGGATTGAAGCCTGCGGGAAGCGGATGCCGAGCTGGCGGCAGAAGGACGAAGTCCATGCGCCGCCGGACAGGATCGCCACCTTCGTCCTGATCGTTCCGTGTTCGGTGACGACGGCCGAAAGCCTGCCGCCTTCCATCTCTACACCACGGGCTGCACAGTTCTGGTGTACGGAACTGCCCAGCCTGATGATCGCACGGGCGACCGCGGGTGCGGCATTGGCGGGATCGGCCGTGCCGTCCGTTGGCGAAAATACGCCGCCCTTCCATGAGCGGCCGGTCGCCTTGCCGCGTTCTCCGGCTGCAGCATTGTCCAGCATATGCGTTGTGACGCCTACGGTCCTGGCGAAATCCCGCCATTTGGCCCAGCCGGCGATCTCTTCCTCGTTGTCGCTCAGATAAAGGAGACCGCAGCGTCGGAAGCCCGTATCTTCTCCAGTTTCTGCGGCAAAACGCTCCCACAGATCGAGGCTTTTCGTTGCCATTGGGAGTTCGCGGGCATCGCGGTTCTGCTGGCGGCACCAGCCCCAGTTGCGGCTCGATTGTTCGGCGCCGACAAAGCCCTTTTCAACCAGCGCAACCTTCAGGCCGCGCGTCGCCAGATAGTAAGCGGTAAAGACACCGACAATGCCGGCGCCGATAACGACAGCGTCGGCAGACTGCGGGAGATCGTGGGACGTCGGGACGAGCGTGAGCGGCGCTGGCATGGCATTTCTTCTCCTTGTCGCCGCAAGCATAGCGAGACGAACCATCCATCGGTTACCGGACAGATGGCGCGGACGGCATTAAATGCTGCATGATCCGGGATAAGCAGATTTTCCTGCCGTAGCGCTTGCGGCACAATGGAATAGACAAGCGTCTTCATAGTGTTAAGCTGGTTTCCAGAAAACGGCAGAATAAAATGCTGCCGAGTGCTGGTCGCAAGGAGAGATCGCAGATGAAGCTCGACCGTATCGACATCAAGATTCTCTACGAACTCCAGAAGAATGGCCGCATCACCAATGTCGAGCTTGCCGAACTGGTCAATCTTTCCCCCAGCCCATGCCTGATGCGGGTGAAGAAATTGCAGCAGGAGGGCTATATCGACGGATACTCGGCCCAGATCAATATCGGCAAACTTGGCCAGACCCTGACCGTATTCACCGAGATCACGCTCAAGAACCATCGGCAGATCGACTTTGCCCGTTTCCTTGCGGCGGTCGAGAAAGTCGATCAGGTCATCGAATGCCATCTCGTTTCCGGCGGCTATGACTATCTGCTGAAATTCGTCACCGCTGGTATCGGCGAATACCAGACGATCATGGAACGCCTGACGGACATGGATATCGGCATCGACAAATATTTCAGCTTCGTGGTGCTGAAATCGCCGATCGTGAAGGCGCACATGCCGCTCACCAGCCTGTTCCTCGTTTAGCGCATTCCATTTCTTGTCAGAGGGATCACCGGCATTCGCAATGCCGGTGATCCCGGCGTTCAGGCATGTCCGTAAGCCTTCACCAGTTCGGGATCGCGCTCGAGGCTATCGAGCCAATTGGGGTCTAGCTTGGGCACCGAAGAAAACAGCAGTTGCGAATAGGGATGCTGCGGAACCTTGGAGATGGCCGGTGTGATCTGCTCGACCTTTTTCCCGTGGTACATGACGACGATCTCGTCGCAGATGGCTTCCACCACCGACAGGTCATGACTGATGAAGATGTAGGAAAGTGCAAGCTCGCGCTGCAATTCCTTCAGAAGCTCAATGACTGCAGCGGCAACGACCGTATCGAGTGCTGAGGTGATCTCGTCGCAGAGGATGATCTTCGGCTCGGCGGCGAGCGCGCGTGCGAAATTGACGCGCTGTTTCTGGCCGCCGGAAAGTTCTGCCGGCGTTCTGCTGCGCAATGCTTTCGGCAGATGCACCATGTCGAGCAATTGATCGATGCGGGCGCTGCGCTGGCTGCCCTTCATGCCGTGATAGAAGGTGAGGGGGCGGCCGAGAATGTCTTCGATCGATTTTGCCGGATTGAGAGACGTATCGGCGTGCTGGAAGACGATCTGCAATTCGCGAAGCTGCCCGCGGCTTCTCTGTCGTGCCGAGGGTGCCAGTTGGCGCCCGTCGAGGGTCAGCTTGCCGGATGAAGCTGGCAGGATGCCGGCGATCGAACGGGCAAGCGTGGATTTGCCGCAGCCCGATTCACCGATGATGCCAAGATTGCGTCCCTTTTGTACCGTGATGCTGGCTTCCTGAACGGCGCGCACCAGTGGCAGGCCGTCTTCCTGAACCGGTCCGTAGCCTGCAGTCAGGGCATTGATCTCAAGCAGCGGTTTTGCTTCGGTAGCGAGGTCCAGGTGATCGCCACGCGGCTTGGGTTCGAATGCCGACAGAAGTTCGCGCGTGTAAGGATGCTTGGCATCGTTGAGAATGGTTTCGGTGGAACCGACTTCCTGTACTTCGCCATTGCGCAGCACGAGAATGCGGTCGGCAATTTGGGCGACGACAGCCAGATCGTGGGACACGTAGACACCGGCAATTCCGCTCTTCTTCATGACGGACTTGAAGGCGCGCAGAACCTCGATCTGGGTCGTCACATCCAATGCCGTCGTAGGCTCGTCGAAAATCACGAGTTTCGGATCGCTGATCAGCGCCATCGCGGCGGCGAGGCGCTGCAGCTGACCACCGGAAACTTGGTGGGGGTAACGCTCGCCGATCTGATCTGGATTGGGCAGGGAAAGTGCCTTGAACAGAGAGATAGCCTTCTGCTTGGCCTCGGCCGGTGGCAGGAGCATATGGATATGGGTGACCTCGACGACCTGATCTATGATGCGCTTCGTCGGATTGAAGGCCGCGGCGGCCGATTGCGGCACGTAGGATATTTCCCGACCCCGGATCAACGCCCGCTGCCGCTCGCTCAGCGTCACCATGTCCTTGCCGGCGACACTGATGCTGCCGCCGGATATGCGGCAGCCGGTGCGGGTATAGCCCATGAGGGTGAGGGCAATGGTGGTCTTGCCGGAGCCGCTTTCGCCGATCAGCGCGACGATCTCCCCCGGTGCTATATCGAGATCGACGCCCTTGATGATGTCCAGACGTCGGCCGGAATCGGTTGTCGCTTCGACCTTCAGTCCGCGAATTTCTACCAGTTTTTCCATTCACGCACTCCGGTCGCGGATCTTCTTGGGCAGATTGTCGATCAGCAGGTTGACGCTGATCGTGAGGCTGGCAATCGCAAGTGAGGGCACGATGACAGCCGGTGCGCCGAAAGGCAGGCCGCTGATGTTTTCGTGAACCAAAGCGCCCCAATCGGCATAGGGCGGCTGTACACCGAGGCCGAGGAAGGAGAGGCCGGACAGAAGCAGCGTGATGAAGACGAAACGAATGCCGAAATCCGCCAGCAACGGCCCGATGATGTTTGGCAGGATCTCGGAAAAGATGATGTAAAGGATGCTTTCGCCACGGGTACGCGCGACAGTGATGTAGTCCATCGTGTTGACGTTGACGGCAAGCGCGCGGGCGAAGCGATAGGCGCCGGGGGTGTAGATCACCGCCAGCATGACAATCAGGACATTGATCGAGGAACCGATCGCGGCAGCAACGACCAGGCCGGAAAGCTTGCTGGGAATGGAGTTGAGCGCGTCGAGAAAGCGGCTGAGGATCGTATCGAACCAGCCGCCGATGACGGCTGCGGCCATACCAAGCGCCGTCCCGGTGAAACAGGCGATGCAGACCGCTGCGAGCGAGATGCCGACGGTATAACGCGCACCCATCATCAACCTTGAGAGCATGTCACGGCCGAGATAATCAGAACCGAGAAGCAGCTTGCTGCTCATTGGGCCGAAATAATCCTCGTCGACGATTTCTCCGATCGGGTAGGGAATGATGTACGGGGCCGCTAGCGCGATAACTGCCCAGAAGACGATGATCGCAAGCCCGACCATTCCGATCCAGCTGAAGCTGTAGCTGAATTTGCTCGACAAGGGCGTGGATAGGGTCATGTCAGCGCAGCCTCGGGTTGGCAAGAATGGCAACGATATCTGCAAGCGTGATCAGGGCGAGATAGCCGATGCAGAAGATGATAGCGCAGGATTGGATGAGTGGCAGGTCGCGCGTCGAGACGCCATCGACCATAAGCTTGGCAACACCCGGATAGTTGAAGATGGTTTCGACGATGATGACGCCGCCGACGAGATAGGAAAGCGACAGCGCGATCGCGTTGGCGATGGGGCCGACCGCGTTGGGCAGCGCATGGTAGAGCACGGCGCGCGGACGCGAAGCGCCTTTCAGAAGGGCTGCTTCCACATAGGGCGTGTTGATCGTGTCGATGACGGCTGCGCGGGTCATGCGGATCATCTGTGCCGAGACGACGAAAGCAAGGGTGATGACCGGCATGGCATAGACTTTCAGCACCTGCCAGAAGGAGGTCACCTCGTTGGCAAAGGAAAGTGCGGGCAGCCACTTCAGATAGACGGAAAAGACGAGGACCGCAGACGTGGCGATCATGAATTCGGGCACGGAGATCACACCGATCGTCAGGATGGTGACGATGCGGTCATAGATGGAACCGCGGAACATGGCCGAGGTGATGCCGAGCGTCAGGGCAACGGGTACGGCGATCAGCGTCGTGATGCCGGCAAGGCGCATCGTGTTGACGAAACGTCCGCCGATCAGATCCGCCACCGCGACATTGTTGACGTAAGACGTGCCGAGATCGCCTTGGGCCAAACCGGCGAGCCAGCGGAAGAAACGGAACACGGCAGGTTCGTCGAGATGCATGGCGGCGCGAAGACCGGCCACGGCTTCGGGCGTGGCCGCCTGCCCGAGCAGGATGCTGGCGGTATCGCCGGGCAGCATGGCCGTTGCGAAAAACACCGCGAACGAGACGATCAGCAGCGTCAGACCTGCGATGAGAAGCCGGTGCACTATGAGATTGAGTACGAATGTCCTCAAGATCGGCTCCCTGGTTTTGAGAAGTTCCAATTGCCGGCAGGCTCCCGTCTGGAGCGGGATATGCCGGAACATGCGGCACGAATGGCAGGAGACGGATGTCTCCTGCCATCATGCATGAGCCTCAGGCGTCGATCCAGACGTATTCGGCAAACGCGTAGCCCATCATGCCGCCAAGCGGGTTGGCCTGAAGGCCCTTCAGCTTTTCGGTGATCGCATCGACATTCGAGATGTAGACCGGAATGATAGTGCCGGCTTCTTCTGCGACCATGACCTGCATCTGGCCGTAGATTTCCTTGCGCTTGGCTTCATCAAGAAGGCCGCGTGCTTCGACCAGCATGCTGTCGAACTTCTCGGACTTGTACTGGCTTTCGTTCCACGGCGCATTGGACGCGTAGAGGAGCGAGAACAGGATATCAGGCGTCGGGCGCGGGTTGATGTTGCCGAAATGGATTGGTGCCTTCAGCCAGTAGTTGGACCAATAGCCGTCATTCGGCACACGCTGGACATCGAGGTTCATGCCGATTTCGGCCGCCGACTGCTGTACGATCGTCGCCATTTCGACGGCCGAGGTGGCAGCGTCGGAGGTGATGATCGGGATCTTCTGGCCGAGCACGCCGGCTTTTTCGAAGTGGAATTTCGCCTTGTCCGGATCGAAGGCCTTCGGCTTGAGTTCCGCATTGTGATAGATGCTGGCAGGGGAAACCGGCTGGTCGTTGGCGACGTCGGCCAAGCCACGCAGAACCGACTTCTGGATCTGTTCGCGGTTGGTGATGTACTTCATGCCCTTAACGAAGTCGGCCTTGTCGCCCGGTGTCATGTCAAGGCGGATATTGAGGTCGGTATAGTTGCCGGATGTGGTCTTGGAGAGGACGAAGCCGGGCTGGCTTTCGACCAGACGCATGGAGCGCGGCTTGATCGAGGCAGCAAGATGGATGTCGCCGGAAAGAAGCGCATTCACGCGGGCGTTGTCGTCCGAGATAGCGAAGAATTCGAACGAGTCCACATGAGCGCCGCCCGACTTGAAGTAGTTCGGGTTCTTGGCGAGAATCGACTTCACGCCCGGTTCGAAAGTCTCGAGCTTGAAGGCGCCGGTGCCGATGCCCTTGGAGAAATCAGTCGTGCCGTCCTGCACGATCATGAAATGGTGCATCGACAGGATGGTCGGAAGGTCGGCATTGGGGTTGGCGAGCGCGATCTCGACCGTTGTCGGGTCAACCGCCTTGACGTCGGTGATCTGCTTGGCGATCGCGTTGACCTTGGAGCCTACGGCCGGATCGAGGTGACGCTTCAGCGAGAAGACAACGTCGGCGGAGGTCAGCGACTTGCCGTCATGGAAGGTAACGCCCGAGCGTAGCTTGACGGTCCAGGTCTTGGCATCTGCGCTTTCGACCTTCTCGGCCAGTTCCATCTGCACGAGGCCCGCCTGATCGAGGAAGGTAAGGCGGTTGTAAAGCGCGCAGCAGCGGACGTAATCGGTGGAAAGAGAGGCTTTCGCCGGGTCGAGCGTGTCGGCTGTAGAGGACGACCAGCCGGCCGCCTTGAGGTTGCCGCCGCTTTTCGGGGTGGCAGCGAGGGCATCGGACGCCCGGCCGAGGATCATGCCTCCGGCGGACATTGCGACGCCGCCTGCAAGCATCATGCTGAGCAGTTCGCGCCGTGTGGCTCCTCGGCGAATGGCATTCTCGACCATTGCGTCGTCGGACGCGGTCCAATTGGTGATCTTGTTATGCATGTCATTCCCCTTTTCACCGTTGGCGGGCGGCCGGTCTTCAGCCGGCTTGGCCCGATGTTACGAAGATCGTTGATGGTCAGTTCTCGTTGGCAATCCTCACGGCTTCGGCCAGTTCGGCCATCGAAGTGAAGTGGTAGTCAGGCTTGGTGAATTCGGCAGGCTCGATAGTGCCGCCATAACCTTTCTGGGCATGCCGGCGCTGGATCCAGCAATT
Source organism: Agrobacterium sp. Ap1 (assembly GCF_017313375.1). NCBI lineage: Bacteria > Pseudomonadati > Pseudomonadota > Alphaproteobacteria > Hyphomicrobiales > Rhizobiaceae > Agrobacterium > Agrobacterium sp. Ap1. Next base: position 36,951 of record NZ_JAFLMY010000027.1, on the reverse strand, counting down.
GGTCATGCCGAGCTGACGGGAGATGCCGATGTCATGATATTGGCTCTGGGCGACGTGGAGGATGTCGTCCTTGCTAGCGCCCTCTGAGGAGACGAAGTCGAAGACCTGATGGAAGAAGGCCGGGTCGGGTTTCTCGGTGCCGGTATCATCGGCAGTGAAGGCGGCATGGAATGGATTGCCGAGCTCCTTGGAGAAAAACTCGAATGCCCAGCGACGCGCATTGGTCATCGCGATCAGGCGATAATGCTGCTTCAAGTCGGCCAGGGCCTTTACGCTGTCCGGGAAGGCCTTCCAGGTCTTTGCAGAGTCGCGCAGGCGTTCGCCATGGGCCTGTTCGGCAGGCAGGCCGAGTTTCGGCGCGATCAGGAGATAAACGCGAACAAGATCATCCGGGAAAAGGTCTGTCGCGTCCGAATAGCGGGCTGCGCGGTAGAGCGCCAGTGCTTCTTCGCCATCGACCTCTACACCGTTTTCGGTACCTATTTCCTTGAGGCAGGAGGTCAATCCGCCTTCAAAATCGATCAGCGTGCCAACGACGTCGAAGGACAGATATATGAATGTTTTCAGAGATTTCGTCACGTTAGCATCCCGTTTTATGGGCAATTGGCGCGCTGTGCAGCCGAGTGCCAAAGATTATGCTGTTCCGTGCCCTGTTGTTTTCCCCCGCCCTTTGCAGGTTTTATGGGGTTTTGGGCCTTTGTTAGATTGAAGTTTGACAGTTCGGCCCCGCCATTTTCTCCGAATTGGCGGGGTAGTGCGGCACATAATTCTGAAATTTGCCCGTTGGCGGTACAAGGCCCGGTACGTGATCCAGCCTCAATCCTTCATGGCTCGGCGGACATCGGGATCTTCCAGCGTCTGATCAAGGGTATTTGCCGTACGCTCGATGATCGCATCGATCTCGTCATCCGTGCAGCAGAGCGGTGGAGCATAACCGAGAACGCCATTGGCGAAGGCGCGGATCACAAGGCCATTATCCCAGGCGCGATCGAAGACCCGCCGTGCCGGAGCCGCCTCTACGGGAAGCGGGGTCTTGGCGACCTTGTCGGTCACGAGTTCGACGGCGGCCAGCATGCCGCGTCCGCGAACATCCCCGACCAGAGGATGATCTCTGAGGCCTTCGAGGCCGGCCATCAGCCGTGCGCCAGCTTTGACGCCGTTTTCCAGCAGGCCGCCTTCTTCGTAGAGTTTCAAGACTTCGAGACCGACTGCCGCACTGACCGGATGAGCCGAATATGTGTAGCCGTGGCCGACTGCCGAGGCACCCGCACCATCGGCGATCACCTGATAGACGTGGTCCGCCATGAACACGGCACCCATGGGAACATATCCGGATGTCAGGCCCTTGGCGGTCGTCATGAAATCGGGAACGATTTCGTCTTCGGTGCAGGCGAAGAGTGGCCCGGTGCGACCGAAGCCGGTTATGACTTCATCTGCGACGAACAGGATGCCGTATTCCTTGCAGAGATTGCGCATTGCCTTCAGCCATCCCTTGGGCGGCACGATGACGCCGCCGGAGCCCTGGATAGGTTCGGCATAGAATGCCGCAACCCGATCCGGACCGATCGTCTCGATCTTGTCCTTCAACTGGGCAAGCGAGGCATCGATGATCGCCTGAGGATCCTGGCCGACAGGATTGCGGTAGGGATAGGGCGACGGGATCTTGTGCTGCCATTCGAAGGGAATGCCGAAGCCCGTGTGGAAATTGGTAAGCGCGGTAAGGCCTGCGCCGACTGTCGAGGAGCCGTGATAACCCTGTTCGATGGAGATGAACTGGTCACGCTGCGGCTGACCCCTGGCAATCCAGTAGTAGCGGATGAAGCGGATTGTGCTGTCGACGGCATCAGAACCGCCAAGCGTGAAATAGATATGCTTAAGATCGCCGGGCGCGCGATCGGCCAGTTCCGCTGCGAGGCGGATGGGGGCTTCTGAACCCAGTCCGAAATAGGCTGTCGCATAGGGCAGTTCACGCATCTGGCGTGCCGCGGCTTCGACGATCGAGTCATGTCCGTAACCGGCATTGACGCACCAGAGCCCGGCAAAACCGTCGATCAGCTGATGACCGCGGGCATCCGTGACGGTAGCGCCCTTGGCTGATGCAAGCACCCGCACGCCCTGCTGTTCATGGCCGCGATAGGATGCGACCGGATGGACCAGATGGGCGCGATCGAGTTCGATGAGCGAATTACTGAGCATGATGTTCTCCGGATCAGCCAAGGGCCTGATTGGCAAGGGCAAAGGTTGTCGCCGTAGAGGCGGCGGATTGAATGGAAAGAGGCCGCGACATGGCGATGCCGCCGCCGACATGGGAAAGAGCGTGCTCCGAAAGCCAGGGAGCGAGGCCGGCAGCAGCGATGGTATCGACCCGAACGAAACTGCCGATCCGCTGAGCCAGGAAATGAGACACCAGTGATTGCGCGTCCTTAAGATTGCCGGCGACCACCGGTCCGATGACCTCGCCGCGACCGAAAACACGGATGCAGGCAAAGCCGGTGATTTCACTGTCATTGCGGATGACGGCAAACTCGCCGATCTCGAAGAGCTTGCGCATGAGCGATGTGCGGTCTGCGCCAAAGGCCTGTCTGTCGAGTGCCGTTATCGCGGGCAGGTCACCAGCGGTTACGGCCTGCGTATTGGCCGAAGATCGTGCCGAGGCGACAATCCCTTGGTGCTGGAGGATCGTGCCGGTCTGCCGAAACCCGAGCTTTTCATAAAGAGGAAGCCCGTCGCTGGTGGCGATCAGGCGAAGAGGCCGTGCGCCACCGATAGCCAAGGCCGCATCCATCAGCCGGCGACCGAGGCCGTGGCCACGCATGGCGGAATCGACGATGACCATATTGATCGTCGCACAATCCGAACCATAGGGTGTGACGAGAGCTGTGCCGACCACGTTGCCGTTCTCTTCTACAGCAACCACGCCCTCGCTCAATTGCTGAGCGACCAGCCAGTCTTCCGAACGGTGCGGCCAGCCGGCCTCCTGCGAGAGACGAACGGCCGACGCAAGGTGTTCGGCGGCAAAGGCCTTGATCTCGATGTCACCCATCTGCATGGACGATGCTCCCTTTTCTGCATCTGAGTTTCGGGGGCAATAGGCCGGACGATTATCCGAAGGCGGTGGCTGTAACGATATCTTCCGCCAAAGCGGCGGCTCGTTGCCGCATCTTATGCCGCGCCTTGATCTTGCCGCTGCGTTTCAGGGTGGTTTTGGCCGGGCCTCAGGCCTTGTTTCTGCAAGCAAATGCCAAAGCGAAGGTAGGATACGGAACTTTCTGCTTCGAAAGAGGGGAAATCAGTCGGCATACGCGCGGGAAGCAGCTCTATTATCGATCATCACCCGAAAGGCCAGCCAGGCCTTCCCAAAGGCCCCATGCAAGGATGAAGCGCATGACCACCTTCCGCCCGAAATACATCACCTTCGATTGCCATGGTACCCTGATCAACTTCCAGATGGCGGAAGCGGCGCGCGACCTTTATGGCGACCGTCTCGATGAGCCGGCCATGCTGGAGTTCATCAAGAATTTTGCAGGCTATCGGTTTGATGAGATCATGGGCGCCTGGAAGCCCTATGCCGAGGTTGTCTATAATTCGCTGGAACGGTCCTGCAAGCGCAACGGCGTGACCTTCACGGACGAGGATGCCAAGATGGTCTATGAGCGCGTCCCGACCTGGGGGCCGCATGCGGATGTGCCAGCAGGGCTTGCCAAGGTTGCCAAGGAAATTCCGCTGGTCATTCTCTCCAACGCCATGAACGACCAGATCCCTTCCAACGTCGCCAAGCTCGGTGCTCCATTCCATGCCGTTTATACGGCCGAACAGGCCAATGCCTACAAGCCGCGCTTCCAGGCCTTCGAATATATGTTCGACATGCTCGGCTGCGGCCCGGAAGATATTCTTCATTGCTCCTCTTCCTTCCGCTACGATCTGATGTCGGCCCATGATCTCGGCATCAAGAACAAGGTCTGGGTCAATCGTCGCCATGAGCCGGCCAACCCCTATTACGGCTATACGGAAATCGCCGATATCTCCGGCCTGGCCGGCGTTGTCGGGCTCTAGGAAGGGCCGAGGCTGATGAAATACGTCTCTTATTGGCATGATACGGCATCCCGCTTCGCGGGAGCCGTTCAGGGATCCGTCGAGGGTCATTACGACGTTGCCGTCATCGGCGGAGGATTTACGGGGCTTGGCGCTGCGCGGCAGCTTGCGATGGCAGGCGCCAAGGTCGTCGTACTCGAGCGAGATACCGTCGGTTTTGGTGCCTCGGGGCGCAATGGCGGCCATCTGAACAACGGTCTGGCGCATAGTTACCTTGCCGCCAAGCAGGAACTGGGCAAGGAGCGGGCGATTGCACTTTACAAGGCGCTCGACGATTCCATCGACACGCTTGAGGCAATCATTGCCGAGGAAGGCATAGACTGCAATTTTCGTCGTGCCGGGAAGCTGAAACTCGCTTCCAAGCCGCAGCATTTCACAGGCCTGGCGAAGAACTTCGAGGCGGTGCATGCGGAAGTCGATCCGGACACGGCACTTCTGTCTCCCGCTGATCTGAAAGGCGAAGTCGGCTCTCCCTTCCATGGCGCAATGCTGTCAAAGAAAAGCGCCATGATGCATATGGGACGTTATGCCGTGGGCCTTGCCGAGGCCGCGGCGCGACGCGGTGCAACGATCGTCGAAAATGCCTTGGTGACGGAGCATTCGCAGGCCCGTGGGCGTCATATCCTCAAAACCGCAAAGGGTGTCGTGACGGCCGACAACGTGCTTGTGGCGACAGGTGCCTATACGACGCCAAACTTCGGCTATTTCCGCCGCCGCATCATGGCGGTCGGCAGTTTCATCATCGCGACACGGCCGCTCACCGATGCGGAAGTGGCTGCCACCATGCCCGGTAACCGCACCTGCGTGAACACGATGAACATCGGCAATTACTGGCGCTTGTCGCCGGATAACCGGCTGATCTTCGGTGGCAGGGCGCGATTTTCCGCCACATCCGATCAGCGTTCGGACGCCAAGAGCGGGGAAATCCTGCGCGAAAGCCTGGGCAAGATCTTTCCGCAGCTGGCAAAGGTCGAAATCGACTATTGCTGGGGCGGTCTCGTCGATGTCACCAAGGACCGTTATCCGCGTGCCGGTTACCATGACGGCCTGTGGTACGCGATGGGCTATTCGGGCCATGGCGCCCAGCTTTCCACTCATCTCGGCATGGCGATGGCTGACGCGATCCTTGGCAGACCGGACAGAAACCCGGTGAAGGATCTCGATTGGCCGGCCGTGCCCGGTCACTTTGGCAAGCCCTGGTTCCTGCCGTTTGTCGGCCTGTATTTCAAGATGCTCGACAAGATCCAGTAGGCCAACGCTGGTTCCGTCATCAGTCGTAAAAACAAAAAAGAGTGGGGTTGCGTGCAACTCCACTCTTTTTCGTGACACCTTGAGGTCGGGCTCAGGCGAGCCCGCCGATATGGAAGGTCTTCACTTCCAGATATTCATCGATACCGAGCTGTGATCCCTCACGACCGAGGCCGGATTGCTTGACGCCGCCGAATGGGGCGACCTCCGTCGATATCGCGCCGGTATTCAATCCGACCATGCCGAATTCGAGCGCCTCGCCGACCCGCCATGCCCGCCGGAGACTTTCGGTGTAGAAATAGGCGGCGAGACCGAAGGGCGTGCCATTGGCAATGGCGATCGCCTCGTCTTCCGTCTCGAAGCGGAAGAGGGGAGCAACGGGACCGAAGGTCTCTTCGTTTGCAAGCTGCATGTCCGTCGTTGCGCCGGTCAATACGATCGGAGCGGTATACTGCCCGCTTGCCGGCAGTTCAGGTTTGTCGGAGATGATCGTTGCGCCCTTGGCGAGCGCGTCCTCGACATGGCGATTGATCTTGGCGATGGCCGCCTGGTTGATCATCGGGCCGATCGAAACGCCTTTCTCCGTGCCGGGGCCGACCTTCATGGCATTGACCCGTGCCGTGAGTTTTTCGGCGAAGCGTTCGTAGACGCCGGACTGTACCAGGATCCTGTTGGCACAGACGCAGGTCTGCCCGCCATTGCGGAATTTCGAGATGATCGCGCCTTCGACGGCAAGATCGAGATCGGCATCGTCGAACACGATGAAAGGCGCGTTGCCGCCGAGTTCCAAAGACAGGCGTTTGACGCTGTCGGCGGCGCCGCGCATCAGGAGCGAGCCGACAGGAGTGGAGCCGGTAAAGGAGATCTTGCGCACCGTCTGATTGGCCATGATCTCGTTGCCGATTTCCTTCGGCATGCCGGTAACGATATTGACCACGCCGGCCGGAATTCCCGCCATTTCGGCGAGCACGCCCAGCGCCAGCGCCGAGTAGGGGGTGAATTCGGATGGTTTTACGACGACCGTGCAGCCGGCGGCGAGCGCCGGGGCAATCTTGCGGGTAATCATCGCATTCGGGAAATTCCACGGCGTGATGATGCCGCAGACACCGACGGCTTCCTTCAAGACGATGATGCGGCGATCCGGTGTCGGCGACGGGATGGTCTGGCCGCCGATGCGGCGGGCTTCTTCCGCGAACCATTTGACGAAGGATGCGCCGTAGCGGATTTCGCCGCGCGCCTCATCGAGAGGTTTGCCCTGTTCGGTGGTGAGGATCAGTGCCAGATCCTCGATATGCTCGATCATCAGGCCATACCAGGCTTCGAGCAGCGCTGCACGCTCGGCATGGGTTTTCTTCTTCCATGCCGGATAGGCCTTGTTGGCCGCTTCGATCGCCGCACGCGTTTCGTTACCGCCCATATCCGGAACAGTGCCGACGACCGTCTGGCTGGCCGGGTCGGTGACGTCGACCGTCTTGCCTGATCGGGCAGAGACCCATGTTCCGCCGATCAGGCCTTCCTGCCGAAACAGGGACGAGAGGTTCAAATTCTGCATTGGTCCGGTCCTCGGTAATGTTAGATCGCGGCATGCAGCGCGCTGGTGATGGCGTCCGTCCCGTCCTTGCCGGGGACGCTACCGATGCCGCTTGCGGTGGTAGCCTCGACCGCCTTCATGATCGTGGTGGCGGCTTCCTTTTCTCCCAAATGGTCGAGCATCATGGCGCCGGACCAGACCGTGGCGATCGGATTGGCGATGCCGAGATGGGCGATATCGGGAGCGGAGCCGTGTACCGGCTCGAACATTGACGGGGCGTTGCGCTCGGGATTGATATTGGCGGAAGCGGCAAAGCCAAGTCCGCCCTGGATGGCAGCGCCAAGATCGGTCAGGATATCGCCGAACAGGTTGGAGGCAACCACGACGTCGAGGCTTTCAGGCGCCATCACCATGCGTGCTGCCATGGCGTCGATATGATAGCTGGTGACCTCGACATCCGGATATTCGGCGGAAAGTTCTTTCGTCACGTCGTCCCAGAACACCATCGAATATTTCTGGGCGTTCGATTTGGTGACGGATGCAAGCTTGCCGCGACGGCTGCGTGCTTGTTCGAAGGCAAAACGAAGGATACGTTCCACGCCTCTACGGGTGAAGATCGATGTCTCGACGGCGACTTCGTCGGAACTGCCCTGGTGGATGCGTCCGCCAGCACCCGAATATTCGCCCTCGGTATTCTCGCGGATGCAAAGGATATCGAATTGCGTCGCTTTGAGCGGGCCTTCCACGCCCGGCAGCAGGCGATGCGGGCGGATATTGGCATATTGCACAAAGCTCTTGCGGATCGGCAGAAGCAGCCCGTGCAGCGAAACCGAATCCGGAACCTCTGCGGGCCAACCGACAGCACCGAGCAGGATGGCGTCGAAGCCGCGCAGGATCTCGATGCCGTTGGCCGGCATCATCGCACCGGTCTCCTTGTAAAAGGCGCAGGACCAGGGGAACTCGGTGCCCTTCAGGCCAAAACCGTGCTTGCCGGCGGCCTTTTGCAGCACCGACCAGGCGGCTGCAGTCATGTCGCGGCCAATGCCGTCGCCGGGGATCAGGGCTATCGTGTGTGTCTTCATGTTCTTCATCCTCAGAGGCTGATCAGGACGCTCTTGCTTTTTCGATTGGCCTGGAATGCTTCCCGGCCGAGATCCTTGCCGATACCTGACTGCTTGTAGCCGCCTGTCGGCAAAATATGGTCGCGCGAACGGCCGTAGCGGTTGACCCAGATCGTGCCGGCCTGCAGACGGCGGGTGAGCCGGATTGCGCGCGAAAGATCGCTGGTGAAGAGGCCGGCGGCCAGCCCATAGCTCGGGTGATCGGCAAGCGCCATGGCTTCTTCCTCCTCTTCGAATGTCTGTATGGTCAAAACAGGCCCGAAGATCTCCTCGACCACCGCCGGAGACGTCTGGTCGATGCCGGTCAGGAGCGTTGGCGCGTAGAAATAACCGGGTAAATCCATGGAACTGCCGCCCGTCAGCCGTTCCGCGCCGGCTGCGACCGAGGCGGTGACGATGTCATCGATGCGCTGGCGCTGCCTGTCGGAGATGATCGGTGAATACTGGCTTGCCGCATCCCAGGTCGGGCCTGGAACAATGGTCTTCATCCGTTTCAGGATGGCTTCGATAAGCCGAGCGGAGGCGTTCTTTTCGACGATCAGCCGGGATCCTGCAACACAGGCCTGTCCGGCATTGCTGGTGATGCTTGCCGTCACCGCCGCAGCCGCCTTCTCGATATCTGCATCTGCAAAGACGATCTGCGGGCTCTTGCCGCCAAGCTCAAGGGTCATCGGCTTTATGCCGGTGCGGGCGATATTCTCCATTATCGCCGAGCCGGCGCGCGTCGAGCCGGTAAAACTTACCTTGGCAATGTTGGGGTGCCCGGTAATGGCGTTGCCGGTGGTCATTCCGTCGCCGAGCACGATGTTGATCAGGCCCGCCGGTATGCCGGCCCGAACTGCGAGTTCAGCAAGATAGAGCGTCGAAAAGGGTGTCATCTCGGACGGCTTCAGGACAACGGCATTGCCGGCGGCAAGTGCCGGGCCGAGTTTCCACGCCGCCATGTTGATCGGGAAATTCCATGGGGTGATGGCACCGACCACTCCATAGGGTTCCGTCATGATCATGCCGAGATTGCCATCGTCGGTCGGCACCAGCTCGCCGCCTTCCTTGTCGGCGAATTCGGCGAAGAAGCGGATCTGCTCGGCGGAGACCGCGATATCGCCCGAGACCAGCTGACCGACTGGGCGGGTGGAGGATATGGCCTCCAGCCGGGCCAGCCTTTCCGCCTCCTGCTCGATGAGATCGGCCCAGCGATGCAGGAGGTTCAGTCGCTCGCGCGGGCGGAGGCCGCCCCAATTGCTGGTTTTCAGCGCCGATTTCGCGGTCTGGACTGCCTGATCAACGACATCGGCGTCGGCAACCGGGCAGCCGGCATAGTTTTTCCCGTCAGATGGCCGTTGCATCGGGATCATGCCCTCGGCCGAGATAAGCCGATCACCGATAAAATGCCCCACAGGCAAGGTCAGGCTGTCGGGATCGAAACTCAGGCTCATCGCTATGCCTCCGGTTACGTGACGACAATACCGTCGTTTGCGCAATGCTTGTCCATGGGGTCTCGGCACATGGCCGAATGCGGCGCGGCTTGACCATCAAACCGCGCCGCCTGCATTCGTGTCAGGGCGTGACCGTGATATAGATCTTGCGAACTGTTTCGATGGTCTTCCAGACACCGACGAAACCCGGCTTCATGACAAAGCTATCGCCGGCCTTGTAGACGACCGGCTCGCCATCCTCGGGGGTGATTTCGACGATGCCGGAAATGATGTGGCAGAACTCGAAGGTCTCGCCCTTGATCGAGTGGGTGAGACCGGGGGTCGCTTCCCAGACACCGGTGTGGATAAGCTCGCCATGTGCTTCATCCTGCGCCCATGTCTTGAACTGCGGGTCGCCGGAAATCAACCTTTCAGGCGTGGGGCGTCCTTCACGCGGGGCGAAGGACGGGTTGGTTTCGATGGTCTTGAGGAGCGACATGGTTGTCCTTTCGATGTCGAGGTTTCAATATCCGCGCTGTCTGTCGACGAGGCCGACCGGATCCAGTCCGGCGCGAAGCCTCTTGATATTGTCGATCACGGCACGCGCGGCCGTATGGGGTTGGGTGATGCTGGCGATATGCGGCGTGAGCAGGATTTTCTCATGCCGCCAGAATGGATGGCCGGCCGGGAGCGGCTCCGGGTCTGTCACGTCGATCACGGCTGCCGAAAGCTGGCCGTTATCAAGGGCGGACAGCAATGCATCATGATCGAGTTGTGGGCCGCGTCCGACATGCACGAGGCCTGCACCCTTGGGCATCGCGTTGAAGATATCGGAGTTCAGGAAGCCGCGTGTCTCGTCGGTCAGGGGAAGCAGACAGATGAGAATGTCGGTTTCGGACAACATGGCCTTCAGACCATCCGCGCCGCTGTAGCAGCGAACTCCATCGATGCTGCGCTCCGACCTGTTCCAGCCGGCAAGAGGAAAGCCAAAGGGCTTCAGGCGATCGAGCACGGCCTGGCCGAGATTGCCGAGGCCGAGGACGCCGATACGGCGTTCGCCGGCCTGTGGTTGCGGCAATACTTTCCACGCTTCGGCCTTCTGCTGCAGCAGATAGGCGGGAAGGTTGCGGTGAAGCGCGAGCACGCCGAGCAGCACATATTCCTGCATCATCCGCACGATGCCTTCTTCGACCATCCGCACGATCTTCACATGCTCTGGCACCGAGGCCGCGCTGAACTGGTCTATGCCGGCGCCAGTGGAAAACAGCACTTCGAGGTTGCGGTAACGTGCAAGGTTTTCCGGAACAGTCCAGGTGATGAGGTAACGAACGGCGTCGGGATCGACGGTCGAAGGATCCATGGAATAGGGCAGGTCAGGAAGGTCCCGGGCAAAGGCGTCCCGGAAAATCTGGCCGCGCACGGCGTCTGAGTGGAAAAGGAAGGTCATGATGCTGTTCCCATCTCAAGTTTGCCGGCAGCATATCTGGCCGTGCATCTCGATCATCGTCTGGCAAGCAGCCAGTTCGCTCGTCAGGATGAATTCGTTCGGCTTATGGGCGCGGGCGATATCCCCCGGCCCGCAGACGATCGCGTCGATGCCTGCCTGCTGATAGAGACCTGCCTCCGTGCCATAGCTGACCGCGGCGAGCGGCTCGATGCCGGTTAGGTCTTCTAGAAGGGCCGCGAGCGGTGACGAGGAGGCAAGCAGAAGGGCAGGGTAGGCGCTGAGCAATTGCCAGTCGACTTCGAAACCTCTGGCGGTGAGTGCTGCTGCTGCCGTTCGCACGGGAGCAAGCAGTGTCTGCGGTTCCGCGGACGAAATGGCTCGTGCCTCTATCTCAAGCGAGCAGTGGTCCGGAATGACGTTGACGGCCTGGCCACCGCGGATCGTTCCGACGGAAATGGAGGAATAGGGCGGCTCGAATTCTCTTTCGAACGGACCGTTTGTCAGCTCCGCTGTCGCAGCGACGGAGGCCTGCAATACTTCGGTCATCGCATGAATAGCATTGAGGCCGAGATCGGGCCTCGAGGAATGTCCCGTTCGCCCCGTGATCGTGAGCCGGGCTGCAGCTTTTCCCTTGTGCGCAAGGATCGCCTGCATGCCGCTCGGTTCTCCGATGATGGCGCCGAGCGGGGCCAGGCAAAGGTCCGGCAGCCGGGCAAGCAGATGCGGCACACCCCGGCAACCGGCTTCCTCGTCATAGGAGAAAGCAAGATGGATCGGGCGTGCAAGGGGGGCAGCGACCAGCGCGGGAACGGCTGCCAGAACAGCTGCCAGAAAACCTTTCATGTCGCTGGTGCCGCGGCCATACAGCTTTTCGCCATCGGCTCTCAATGCGAAAGGATCGCTGTTCCATCCAGCCTCGCCGGCCGGCACCACATCCATGTGACCTGATAGAATATAGCCGGACCTGTCGGCCGGGCCGATCGTGGCGAAAAGATTGGCGCGGTCACCCTCGGGGCCTGCAAGCATATGCGACTTGATGCCGAACGAGGAGAGATAAGCCGCGATCCATTCAACGATATCGTTGTTGGGCGTGCCGACAACTGAAGGGAAACCAACCAGTTTTTCCAGAATCTCGTAGGTGCGCATCGATCTTGCCGTCATGCCCAGTTGTTATGTGCCGTAATGGCGGCATCTCCCCGATTTGAAGACCAAGGTTAGTCGTCGGGAAAAGGGATGGCTGCTGAAAGTCGAAGGGATACGGTGCAATCTTGTGCCGAAACTCATCTTCGCAGTGAAATGTTTCGCCGGGAGCGGGCTAACATAATCACTGGGAGTGATGGGCTTTTTACCGGGCCTGCAAGAAAGTCCTGTCGCGGCTGGGTGAAGGATGAATACGAAGATACCACAGACATTGCATGTCGATGCGTTCGAGATGCGTACGGCTGACATCGCGGATGTTGAGCTTTCACAACTTCAGGCATTGTCGATTTCCGTCGGATGGCCGCATCGGGCGCCCGATTGGCAGCACGCACGCGATGTCGGCCACGGCTTCGTCGCGCTTGACGAGATCGGGCGAATATCCGCATCCACCATGTGGTTTCCTCATGGAGATCAGTTCGCCACTTTCGGCATGCTGATTACCGCCCCTCGACTGCAGGCGAACGGCGCTGCGAGATGGCTGATGGAACGTGTGCTTGCGGATTGTTCCGGCCGGCATATTCGTCTCAACTCGACCCGTGAGGCACGCCGCCTTTACGTCTCGTTCGGCTTTCGCCCGCAACGGACGATATTTCAATGTCAGGGCGAGGCCGTTGCGCCGCCAGAAACCGCCGCAATCGCCGACGGACTGACGCTCAGACGCCTGGATCGCGCCGATATTGAAGCGGTGATTGCGCTCGATACGCCCGCCTTCGGTGCGGAGCGACGGGTTCATCTCATCCGTCTGCTTGAAAGCTCGATCTGCTACGGTCTTTATGACGGCGACCGGTTGATTGCCTATTCGATGAGACGCCGGTTCGGGCGCGGGCATGTGATCGGCCCGATCGTCGCGTCCTGCGATGCGGATGCCATCGTCGTGACACGTCCGCAAATCGTTGCGCATGTCGGGAGTTTCCTGCGGATCGACCTTCGTTTCGAGACCGGCGACTTTGCGAATTTTGTCCAGCAGTCCGGCATGTCCGTCTACGACACGGTCAAAACGATGGTGACATCCGAGGCTGCGAGTTATGGCGAAAGCGACGGCGGCCGGCCAATTGTTTATGGGTTGGCTTCGCAATCCTTCGGCTGAAGATGCGCGTTAGCGGAACTGCCTGATGGAAGCATTCGGGCCTGCGTTACCGCTGGTCCCAGCGGTCACGCATCTCGTAATAGAGAACGGCGAGGGGCAAAAACCAAGGCTTGCCGTAATAGAGATGACGGCTGCGGAAGGGCAGATCTGCGTAGGCACTCGGTTCATCTTCGATACCCAGCATGCGTTGGGCTATCTTGTGGCCTAACCAGCTGGCGCGCGCGATGCCGGTCCCGTTATAACCACAGGCATAATAAACGCCTTCATGTTGACCGAGATGCGGCAGCTAGTCGAAGGTGAAACCGGTCTGGCCGTGCCAATAGTGGGAAATCCCTGCGTCCGCCAGTTCGGGAAAAACCTGCAGCATCTGTTTACGCAGATGCGCGGCATTCGTTTCCACTACGTCCTCACCGGTAACCTTGAGCACCCGGCCGCCAAAGAGGATGCGCGTCCCGTCCGGCGATGGCCGGAAATAGGTGACGACACGCTGGCTTCCGGCAAGCATGCGCCGCTTCGGCATCAATTGGCTCATGACGGCGGATGGCAGAGGTTCGGTTGCTATGATTGCACTGCGGATCGGGATGATACGGCGCTGCAGGAAAGGATAGAGCGGGCCGGTATAACCGTTCGTGGCGAGCAGAACCTGCTTTGCTTCGATCTGCCTCTTGCCGTCCGACACCCTGAAGCCTGTCGATTGCCATTCGAGTGCCGTCACGCGCACGCCAGCAACGATTTTCACGCCCGCTCGTTTGACAGCCTGTGCCAGGCCTGCAACGTATCGGGCCGGATGTAACCCGGCATAGCCGGGAATGGCGAGGCCTCCGTGATAGAAGTCTGTGCCTATCTCGCCGTGTTGTTCCGCACGTGGCACGAGATAAGCATCACAGGGCATGACCTTGCGGATGCGCTCCAGCTGCGCGCCCATCGCATCGTAAGCACGCGGTGTAACAGCGCCGCGGAAATATCCGACGACTGCCAGATCGCAATCGATTTTCTCCCGGCCGACGACATCCGTTACGTGCTGCAGAGCCTGAAAGCTCTCGGTGACGATTGCCCTTGCCTTGTCGGCACCATAGGCCATGGCCGTGTCGAATGTTGCCCAGCCCGGTCCCAGCATGCCTCCGTTTCGTGAAGAGGCGCCCCAGCCGGGGGCTTCGGCGTCCAATACGGTAACCTGTCGGCCTGCTCTGGCAAGCGTAAGGGCCGCATTGAGGCCGGTGAAGCCGCCCCCGATAATGACCACCTCGCTATGGGAAGGCAGATCCGCTTCCAGGGTTGCTGTCGGTTTCGCATCCTCCCACCAATAGGGTTCATTAACGGCATCATGGGTGAAAAAGCGGCTTTTCAGCTTCGTCATGGCCGTTACGCTTCTAGAACGCGTCGCAGGAAATCCTGCGTGCGCGGGTTTTGCGGACGGCTCAGCACTTCTTCGGGAGGACCCTGTTCGACCAGGACGCCACCGTCGAGAAAGAGCACGCGATCGGCAACTTCCCGTGCAAAGCCCATCTCATGCGTAACGACAACCATGGTCATGCCTTCCGCGGCCAATGATCGCATGACGGCAAGAACCTCACCGACGAGTTCGGGATCGAGCGCGGATGTCGGTTCGTCGAACAGAATGGCGTCCGGCTGCATTCCGAGCGCCCTGGCGATGGCGACACGCTGCTGCTGGCCACCCGACAGTTGGGGCGGATAGCTGTCTGCCTTCGCCGCAAGCCCGACGCGTGTCAGCAATTCGCGAGCGTGCTCAAGCGCTTTCTCGCGCGGTTCGTTCTTAACGTAGATCGGCCCTTCCGCGACATTCTCGAGCGCCGTCATATGAGGGAAGAGGTTGAAGCGCTGAAACACCATGGCCACCCGGGTGCGGATGCGCTTGATACTTTTGCTGGCGGTATCGACGCGATCGCCATGAACCCTGATCTCGCCGCCCTGATAGGTCTCAAGCCCGTTGATGCAGCGAAGCAAGGTCGATTTGCCGGATCCCGAAGGGCCGATGATGCAGACGACCTCGCCCTTTTTCACCGAGAAGGAAATGTCGTGGATGACTTCGATCGTGCCGAAACTCTTGCGGATGTTCTTCAGTTCGATGATGCTCATCGCGATTTCCCCAGACGTCGTTCAAGCCATGAATTGAAAGCCGTCAGCGGCAGGCTCATGGCAAGATAGATGAATGCGACAAGTGTGAAGATGATCGTGTTCTCGAAGGTCGAGGACGCAAGCAACTTTCCTTGCAGCGACAGCTCCGCGACGGTGATCGTTGAAGCGAGCGAGGAATCTTTGAGCAGCATGATCATCGTGCTGCCGTAGGGTGGTAATGCAACACGGATCGCCTGGGGCAGGATGATCCGTCGCATCAGCAGGCCCCAGCCCATGCCGATCGAAAGCGCCGCTTCCGTCTGGCCCCGGTCGATGGCTTCTATGCCTGAGCGGAAGACCTCCGCCATGTAAGGCGAATAGGCTATGCCCAGGCCGATTATGGCTGACTGAACGGCCGTCAGCGACAGGCCGAGATCCGGCATGACGAAGTAGATGTAGAACAGGATCACCATTCCGGGGATGCCGCGGACGATGATGATGATCGTACTGGCGGTAAAGGCAAGCGGCACAATGCCGCTCACCCGCATCGATGCCCAGACCAGACCGAGCACGGTCGCAAGTACAAATGCTCCAATGGTCACGAGCACGGTCAGATAGACGCCCTGCATCAGGATCGGCAGATAGCCGGGCGCCTGCTCGAAGAAATGAGACATGATCTTTGTTGCCGAGTCTTAGAGGCCCCACTTCTTCTTTATCGCGTCGAAGCGGCCGTCCTCTTTCATCTTGGCAAGCCCGGTATTGATCTTTTCCAGAAGCTCGGCATTGCCCTTGGTGACCGCGATATTGATCGGACCGACGACAGCCGGCTTGTAGGATTGAACGAGGCGAAGTCCCGGGAAACGTCCCTGAGCAATGTTATAGGCGAGAATCGGATAGTCGCCGACGCCGCCGTCCAGGCGACCATTGGTGACATCGCGTAGGATGTCGGGCAGAGATTCATACGCGTTTACCTCAGACGGCGCGCCGGATGATTTCATGTAATCGATGTAGCGGGTGCCGACCTGAGCCCCGAGCTTCTTGCCCTTGAGATCCTGGACGCTGGTGTAATCGGTCGTGTCCTTGTCAGATACGACCAGGCCTTCGCCATAGGCGTAAACATCCTGGCTGAAGTCGACGACTTTGGCGCGCTCGGGCGAGCCATACATGGCCGCCGAAATGATATCGATCTTGCCGGAGGTCAGCGCGGCGATCAGCGCCGAGAACTGCATCGGCTGGATCTCGATCTTGAATCCGCCGTCCTTGGCGATCCCCTCGATGACATCCACCATCACTCCCTGGATGGTATTGGTTTTAGCATCGAGGAAGGTGAAGGGAGTACCCGTCGGTGTCGACCCGACCTTATAGACCGTCTGCGCCTGAGCTGTATGCGCGGCGACTGCGAAAGATATGGCGACCAGAGTTGTCTTGAACCACATTTTACATGTTCCCTTTTTATATTTTTCAAGAAAATGCATCGCGGATTATCTCCGACAGACAAACGTAATCTCTCGGAAACATTGTTGCGTGTGCAGAGCATTGAAGCCCGGTGCAGGATTATAAAAATCGTCCGGTAGGACAGAGTGTCTCATCTCGGAATCGTACGATGTTGCGAATGGCGAATACTTCACAGCAGATAATGCTGAATCATGAGCTCATTCCAAATTCATTGGGATGACCGCGCATTTGATTTATCAATTCCGCATGGCTGGGTGATGGTCGCGCGAGCTTGTAAGATAACTTCCATGGATAAGAATTCACGCCGCATGATTTCATCCAACACAGCGGTTTGCTGCCTGAAAGGTATGGTCAAAAGTTCGTATCTCCTTAATGGCTTAATTACGCTCTGACCCGCAGCGAGTTTTCCGGAGGCCGTCAAAGCATACACGGAGGAAATGAACCGGCTGATCCGGGATCGCCGCGCGCAGGCGCAGAACGATCGGAAGTCGCTCGCCAAGGTCGAGAAGGCCATCGCCGGCATCATTGCGGCCATCGAGGACGGCGTGACCAGCCGTCCTTGAAAGCCCGCATGGACGACCTTGAGCGATAGAAGGCGGAGATCGTCGCCCGCCTTGGGCGAGTGCCGGCGGACATGCCGGATATTAACCTTAATCTCGCCGACTTCTACTGCCGCCGCGTTGAGCGTCAGTCCGACATTCTCAGCGACCCGGACGGCGGCAGGCAGGCGGCGGAAGCTCTCCGCTCACTCATCAGGGAAATCGTCCTTACCCCCAGAGCCGAGGGAACACAAAGGCAACCCGGTCTTATGGCAGAGGTCGAAGCCTGCCTCCGCAACCAATATTCCCGGAATAAGATCGATCCTCCTCGCGAAAGCCCGATCGGCGCCATCCGGAGCGAAAAATATTATGTACTCTCCTGCCTTTCCGCAGGCACGTCTGCCCTAACAATCTCGCAAAAGTTCAGCTTCCGCTGGCCCAAAATTCCTGTGCACCTCAATTTACATGCAGAGGGCTAGTATCTCAGTTCGGTGCCTACTGCCTCGGTGGTGTCGGGTGCGTGGTCAGCCATACCGCGTCCTATCCGGCGATAGTGGAAGGCATCCCCTCCGGGCGCCGTTGCTTCCTCGATCAAGGCTGCCATGCGCGCGTGCAATGGAGATTTGATGCAGGCGGGATCGGTGGCGGCAGCGTTTCCTGCAATCGCCATCGCCTGACAGCGACAGCCGCCCCAGTCTATTTCCTTGCGGTCGCAGGTGCGGCAAGGCTCTGCCATCCAGTCCGTGCCTCGAAAGGCGTCGAATGCCGGGGAACCGTGCCAGATGTCGGTCAGGCTTTTTTCGCCGAAACGGTCGAAAACGAGACCGGGTATGGTGCCAGCCGCATGACACGGAAGAACAGTGCCGTCCGGCGCCACCATGAAGGCGTCGTGTGCCCAGCCGCCCATGCAGGGCTTGGGGTAAACCGCAAAATAATCGGGTGTGACGAAATCGATAGCGAGAATGCCGTGAAGCCGTTCCTGCGCTTCCTGCACGACATTCACCTGGTGTTCCACGGCGGCACGGTCCGGCATCAGGGTATTGCGGTTGAGAAGCGCCCAGCCGGCATATTGAACATTGGCGATCTCCAGCCTCTCGGCGTCAAGTTCGAGCGCCAGTTCGATGAAGGCCGGGATCTCATCGATATTGTGGCGGTGGATAGGAGCATTGATCGTCAAGGGCAGGCCAGCTGCACGCACCTGTTCGGCTGTCCCGATCTTCTTGACATGCGCATCGCGATAATTGCCGATCTTTTCGGTGGTGGCGGCGACAGCGCCTTGAAAACTGATCTGGACATGATCCAGCCCGGCTTTCGCCAGATCGTCGATCCGTCCTTCACGAATACCGACGCCGGCGGTGATCAGGTTTGTATAGACGCCGCGATCGCTCAGGCGGCGGACCAGAGTTTCGAGATCCGGCCGTAGGGTCGGTTCACCTCCTGACAGATGGATCTGGAGCACGCCGAGATCGGTAGCCTGGTCGAACAGGGACAGCCAGTCTTCCGTTGCCATTTCACGGTTTGCCTTCAGAAGTTCGAGCGGGTTCGAACAATAGGCGCATTGAAGCGGACATCGATGCGTCAACTCGGCCAGCATGCCGATCGGGGGAAGAACCGCTTCGGTCATAACGTCACCAGCGAACGGTCCGACCAGTCCTGCAGAAAGGTTTGGACGTCGGAAGTTATGTCTTCGATGGATGCGTCATATTGCATCGACAGTTCCTCCAGGATCTGGGTCACCGAATGCGTGCCGTCACAGAGGTTGAGAATATCGAGGCTCACCTCATCCGGCCAGAACACCTTTTCCGGCGACAGCAAAGCCCAAGCCTGCCGTACCGTGTCATATTGCAGCCGCACATGCGGCTTCAGCGTCGGTGTCGACCCGGAAGAAAGTACGATGCGCTGCCTTTGCGGTCTCATCATGGCTGTTTCGGATCAAAGGCGCCCGGCGGAATGTGGCCGTGATCGCCGTAAGCCTGTTCCAATGCGTCGAGCATGGCCCAGAGTAGATCGCATTTGAAGACGAGCGCATTGATCACCGCCTGCTGTTTTTCGGGCGTATGAGCATGTTGTCGCACATAGGCGAGCGCATAATCGGCATCACGCGAAGCCTGCACCGGCCTCGGCTTGAAATATTCGAGAATATCCTCGGTGACGTAATCATACTTCGCGAGCATGGCGGGAACCCGCTCGCCGATGATGACGGGTGAAAAAAGCTCGGTCAGGGAAGACGCCACCGCCTCCAGTAGGCTTTTATCGGTACAGAAGGACAGATATGCGCCGACGGCGAAGCGGGTGGCCGGCAGTGCGCCCTGCTGGCTCGCCACAAAATCCCGATCAAGTCCGAGCCCAGTTGCAAGTTTGAGCCATCGGGCAATGCCGCCATTCCAGCCGTCACTGCCGTCGTGATCCTCTATCCGCTTTCGCCATTCGGCCCGAAACGCGGGATCTTCCGCATGCGACAGGATCATCGCGTCCTTGCGGGGGATAACAGCCTGATAACAATAGCGGTTTAGCGCCCAGGCCCGTAACTGCCCCTTCGAAAGCTGGCCCGAGGTCATCATGTGATGCAGCGGGTGGCGGTTGTGATAACGGGAAAGGCCGATTTCGCGCAGGATGCCCTCAAGTTCATCCGCTGTCAGTCCATTGTGTGCGGCATCGGCGAACTCGTTCACAGGCGGATCTCCATTCCGTCGTATCCAATTTCCCAGCCGCCTTTGTGCACTGCCGCCGCTTCGGGCGAACGATTGTCCAGGATGGGATTGGTGTTGTTGATATGCACATAGATCCGCCGTCCGATCGCAAGATCGGACAGAGCATGCATCGAGCCGTCATCGCCGGAAATATGCAGGTGGCCCATGCGTTGTCCGGTTTTCGAGCCGACCCCGGAGGTCAGCATCTCGTCATCGGTGTAAACTGTTCCATCGAAGAGAAGGCATGAGGCCTGATCCAGGCGCTGTCTGAGGTCGCCGTCGATACGGGCGCAGCTAGGAATGTAAAAGACGGCCGACACGGCGTTTCCAGACGTGATCTTCAGGCCGATCGTATCGCCCTCTTCGGTCCCGAAACCTTGTTCGGCCTTGGCCTGATCTTCCAGAAAAAGGGCAATCTTGCCGGGCACCGCGAATGCTTCCACCGAAATGCCGGTTGGCCTGTTCTGCCAGTCCAGAATGGGAGAGATTTCATGCAACTTCAGTTCACGACGCTCGACCAAGGCCGGATCGACCACGTTGAAGATCGCATTCTGCTCCAGCACCGCAAGAACGCGTGCCGTGGCATAGATGACGAACCGCTCCCGCTCCCGCAGGTTGAGCAGACCGGCAATATGATCGACATCCGCATTCGTCAGCACCACGGCGGAGATTGGGGTGGAACGCGGTGGGGCGTTTTCGGCCGGCTGCAGTTCCGGCGTCGCTGCAATCTGCTGTCGGATATCCGGCGACGCGTTGAACAGCACCCACCGCGCTTCGTCGGCGCTAGCGGCAAGACTCGATTGGGTTCTGGGGCGGATGTTTTCCACGCCTTTTCGGGCATCGCGGCTCAAATGAAAATTACAGTTCCACTGGGGGAAGCCACCTCCGGCGGCGGACCCCACAACCTTCAGGTACATGAAACCCTTCCCCTGACGAAATCTCGCCACGGCTCAATATCATATCTGAAAGACGCCCCATCCGGGCTCCGGATGAGGCTGCTTTAACTGCTTATTTTTTCGACGGAAGTTGTGCGGGAAAGTATCGTGACATTTCCATTCCGACGGGGACGGTGCACATCGTCGGTTTCTTCCAGATCTTCTTCATAAGTTTCTCCTCCTCATAAAGGGCCTCTTCGGCCAAGATCATCATACGCGCAATCCTGCGATGTACAACTGTAGATGAATGCGAAGTTTAGAGACAGCTTCACATTTACAGGTTGTAATCCGATGCGTCTGCGCTAATCTGACCAAGGCACCGATAATCCATGGCAGATCCGAACAGTATCGGAGATGTGTGTTCTTTTGCGAGCATATAGGATGTGTGGTGGCTGTTTTCGTCTTTTTACTCATTTCAATTTTTCTTGCGGTTTTGCCTCTCGCAGAGGTTCGCGCACAAGCTTCATCCAAACCCGGAACAGCAGGTCAGGTGCTGCCTGAACCTGAGGTATACAAAGTCAGGCTCGGCTACATTCGCGCCTATGCGCCGCAACTGGCGCTGTCAGTTCTCGATGTACCACCGCGCGACGAAGGGGTGGCGGGCGCGAGCGTCGCCATATCCGACAACAACACGACAGGTCGTTTTCTGGGACAGAAATTCTCGCTCGATGTGGTCGAGGTGAAGCCGGATTCAGACGTGCTTGCCGTTTTCGACGCGATGGTGGGCAAGGGGATCTCGACAATTCTTGCAGATCTTTCCGCAGGGCAGCTTCTGGCGCTGGCGGATGCAGCCCAGGCCAAAGGAATAATCGTCTTCAATGTCGGCGCCACGGACGACCGGTTGCGGGAAGAGGATTGCCGCGCAAACGTCTTTCATACGGCACCGACGCGCAGCATGCTGGCAGACGGACTGGCGCAATACCTGATCTGGAAACAATGGCGGCGCTGGGCGCTGATTTATGGTTCGCATGAAGGTGACCGGCTGTTTGTCGACGCTTTGCGCCGGGCGGCCGAGCGGTTCGGCGCGGAGATTGTCGCGGAAAAAGAATTTGCCGATACCGGTACGGCGCGACGAACCGATAGCGGCGTGGTGCAGATCCAGCGGCAAATGCCGGTGTTTACGCAGGGGCTGGCCGAGCATGATGTTCTGCTGGTCGCCGATGAAAGCGAGGTTTTCGGCACCTATGTGCCGTTTCGCACCTGGCAGCCACGACCGGTGGCCGGCACCGCAGGGCTGATGCCTTCCGCCTGGCATCCGGCCAGCGAGCAATGGGGCGGCACACAAATCCAGAATCGTTTTCTCAAGGCCACGGGACGGCGGATGCTATCGAAGGATATGTCTGCTTGGACGGCAGCACGCATCGTCGGCGAGGCGGCAACGCGTACGCGCAGTGCCGATCCGGCCGAGATCGTCGGTTTTATCCGTTCCGACGAATTCTCCATTGCAGCCTTCAAGGGGCAGAAGCTGACCTTTCGGCGCTGGAATTGGCAGTTGAGGCAGCCAATCTTCCTCGGCGATGGACGATCGGTGGTGTCGACCTCACCGCAGGAGGGATTTCTGCATCAGTTCTCCGAACTCGATACATTGGGCGTCGATAAGCCGGAGACGAGGTGCGTGCTGAAATGAGGTGACAACAGAGGAGCCTTGGGAGGGGCTGATATGCAGAAAAGACCGACTTCAGTCGCCATTACGTTTGCTTCGCTGCTATGCGGCGGACTGATGGGCGCACAGCCGGCCGAAGCCTTCATGGCCTATGTGTCGAACGAGAAGGACAATACGGTGACCGTTGTCGACACGGCAACCGGGACTGTGGTGAAAACACTTCCCGTCGGGCAGCGGCCGCGCGGCATCACCATCTCGCACGACGGCAGGTTCATCTATCTCTGCGCCAGCGATGACGACACGATCGAGGTGATCGATACCGAGACGCTCCAGATCGTCGACACGCTTCCCTCCGGGCCGGACCCGGAACTGTTCGTTCTCTCGCCGGATGGCAAAACGCTTTATGTCGCTAACGAGGACGACAATCTGGTCACCGTCATCGACATCGAAAGCCGCAATGTGCTGGCGGAAATCCCCGTCGGCGTGGAGCCGGAGGGCATGGGCATCAGTCCCGACGGCAAGACCATGGTCAACACGTCGGAGACGACGAACATGGCGCATTTCATCGATACCGACAGCCATGAGATCACCCATAACGTGCTGGTGGATGCGCGGCCGCGTTTCGCCGAATTCAAACCGGACGGATCGGAAGTGTGGGTGAGTGCGGAGATCGGCGGTACGGTTTCGGTCATCGACAATGCCAGCCGGGAAGTGAAGCAGAAGATCACTTTCGAGATCGCCGGCCTGCGCTCCGAAGCGATCCAGCCGGTCGGCGTGCGCATCACCGCCGATGGCAAGAAAGCCTATGTGGCGCTGGGACCGGCCAACCGCGTCGCGGTGGTCGATACGGCCACCTACAAGGTGAAGAAATATGTGCTGGTCGGCCAGCGCGTGTGGCAGCTCGCTTTCACACCGGACCAGAAGACGATCATCAGCACCAATGGCGTTTCCAACGACATTACTTTCATCGACGTGGCGAGCGACGAACCGGTGCAATCGGTGACGGTGGGAGCGATGCCGTGGGGCGTGGTGGTTTCGCCAAATTAGGAAATCGGGATAACGGGAGGAGGAAAGTATGCTGGATTATCGGACATTGGGGTTGGTCGCCTTGGCGGCTGTGTTTCTGTCTGTGGGCGTCGGCTTTGCGCAGGACAAGGATGATGATGACGACGACAAGACGACTGCCAAGACGACTGCCAAGGCGGCTTCGACGGAAAAGGTGACGCGGGCGAGCAAGGATGTTCCGGAACTGATCCTCGGCTCGGCAAAGGACAGTTTTGCCGTCAACCGCAAGGATTTCGAGCTGGTGGCGGGGCAGGGCTATCGCTGGAAGATCACTTCTGCGGCGGGCCTTGAGTACAAATTCGTCACCGACCTGTTCCGCAATGTCTGGATGAACCAGATCGTCATCAACGATCTAGAGGTCCATATGAACGGCGCGCCGGCGTGGCTCGAATTCGACAGCGAAGGCACGATGCAGGTGCAATTCACCGCTGTTCGTCCCGGCAGTTACACATGGTCAGTGCCGGATCTCGCCGACAAGGGAATGAAGGGGACGATTACTATCAAATAGGAAAATGAGTTTGTGTGGCGTCAGGCCGGCGCAGCAGCGAGCGTGGGAGGAAACATGATGCACGGTGTCAAAGACGAGGGCGGCCTAGCACAAGCCATGGCGCTGGAGGTTGCCATGGTCAGCCATTCCTATGGGCAGAAGAAAGCGCTCGATGCCGTCTCCTTCTCCCTTCCCGCAGGTAGCTTTACCGTTCTGCTGGGTCTGAATGGTGCCGGCAAGACAACGTTGTTTTCGCTGGTCAGCCACCTTTACGACACCCGTCACGGATCGATCCGCGTATTTGGCCGGGATATCAGGCGCGAACCGGGCGAAGCCCTGCGCCGGCTTGGCATCGTCTTTCAGGCGCGCACGCTCGATCTCGACCTCTCCGTCGGCCAGAACCTCGCCTATCACGCGGCGCTGCATGGCATCGGCAGGCGGGATGCAATGGTGCGGATCAGGGAGCTTCTGGCGCAGGTCGACATGGCTGACCGGCTGCATGACAAAGCACGCAACCTTTCCGGCGGACAGATGCGGCGTGTGGAAATCGTGCGTGCGCTGTTGCATCGGCCATCCCTGCTCCTGCTTGACGAGGCGACGGTTGGCCTGGATATCCGATCGCGCTCCGACATCCTGGCGGCAATCCGGGTGCTGGTGAAGCAGACCGGTTTGAGCGTATTTTGGGCAACGCATCTGATCGACGAGGTTGATCGGGCCGACGATGTGGTGATCCTCGACAAGGGACGCGTGCTGGTGGCGGGGGCGGTTGCGGATGTGGTGCGTCAGTCGGGGGCGAGGGATATCGGCGGTGCTTTCGCGGGTTTGACGAGTGGAGCTTCGCGTTCCGGGTTGAGCGTGGTTACCGCAGCGGCGATTGAGGGGAAGAGCGACCTTGCCGCAAACGGCGAGGTTGAAGCGATGGCTCCGTTGGTCGGAGTGGTGCGATGAGCATTCCGGCCCAAACCGACACCTTTTCCGGCGGCTCATCACGCGGCTTTGGCTTCGCTCAATACGCCGCCTGCCTCACCGGCATCATGCTTCGCGAGGGCCTGCGTTTCCTCAATCAGCGCGAACGTTTCGTCTCCTCGCTGGTGCGGCCGCTTCTGTGGCTGTTCGTCTTTGCCGCCGGCTTTCGCCAGGTTCTGGGGGTATCGATCATCCCGCCTTACAAAACCTATGTTCTCTATGAGGTCTATATCACGCCGGGGCTCTGCGGCATGATCCTGTTGTTTTCCGGCATGCAGTCGTCGCTTTCCATGGTCTATGATCGCGAGATGGGCAACATGCGCACCCTGCTCGTCAGCCCGTTTCCGCGCTGGTTTCTGCTGGTCTCGAAACTTCTCGCTGGTGTCGCCGTCTCGGTGTTGCAGGTCTATGTGTTTCTCGCCATCGCCTGGTTCTGGAGCGTCAAGCCGCCGGTGATCGGTTACCTGCTGGTTCTGCCGGCATTGGTTCTGGCCGGTATGATGCTGTGTTCGCTCGGCATGCTGCTATCCTCGATGATCCGCCAGCTGGAGAACTTTGCGGGCATCATGAATTTCGTGATCTTTCCGATGTATTTTGCATCCTCGGCGCTCTATCCGCTCTGGCGAATTCAGGAATCCAGCCCACCTCTCTTCCATATCTGCCAGGCGAACCCTTTTACCTATGCGGTGGAACTGATCCGCTTCGCGCTTTACGGCCGGATCGACTGGACGTCGCTCGCGGTCGTCTGCGGTTTCACGGTGCTTTTTCTCGGCGGCGCCATCCTCGCCTATGATCCTGCCAAAGGACTGTTGAGCCGCAAAAGGGATACAGGAGGTAATGGCTGATGCTGCCGATCATACGTGTTCCGATCGCTGCTGTGACCTTGGGGTATGCAGCATTGTCATCGCCGGCTTTCTCCGCTCAAGGAGACGATCCGGACTGGCCCTGCATCCAGCGCAAGGTGCCCGAACTGTCAATCGGCCAGATCTGGACCGGCCCAGAGCTGCCGCCACAGGCCGCAGACTGGTCGAAGGACGAGGTGGTGTCGGAACTGGTGGATGATCTCGCTGCACGGCGCCTTCCGCTGCCGGAAGCGCAGGAGAAGATCAAAGCCTATCGCAACATGCTGCCGACAGACGAGCGGCCACAACATATTGCCATGCTGATACAGGGGCTGTTCGACAAGATGAATGGCGAGCGCAGCCATGTCATCTCCGGCATCGCCCGTTATGCGCAACGCCAGCGTGATTTGGCGGCCAGCCTTCGTCGGGAAGGCTCTGCGCTTGATGCCATGCGGGCAAAGCCGGATGTGGACCAGAACCAGGTGACGCTGCGCAGCGACCAGTTGATGTTCCAGACGCGCATCTTCCAGGAACGCGTCCAGTCGCTCACTTATGTCTGCGAGGTGCCGACGTTGATAGAGCAGCGGCTGTATGCGCTGGTCAAAACGCTTGCCGAGGCCTCGCTCGCTCAGTGAAGCGGGTCGGGCCGCCAACACCAGATGTCACGGCGAAAATTGCTTCAGATATGCGATGACATCGGCCACGTCCTTGTCCGCCTTCAGCCCGACGAACGCCATCTTGGTGCCTTTGACGACGCCTTTAGGGTCATGAAGATAGGTGGTGAGTGTCGCTTCATCCCACACCATGCCGCCCTTGCCGGCATCGCTCATGGCCGCCGAATATTTGAAGCCCTCATGGGATCCTGCCGTTCGTCCGAGCAGCCCTTTCAGAGAAGGGCCTATCTTGTTCTGATCGGTATCGGAGACATGACAGGCCTTGCATTTCGCAAATACCTTTTCACCCGCAGCCGCATCCTGGCCAAAGGCATAGCCCGCCATCGGCAACACAAGGCCGATGGCGCCAATATAACAGATGGCACGCATAGAGATCCTCCCAAAAGCATGAGCGGTGACGGGTAACTTGGTTCGACACCACGCCTGCACACGCAAGGGTAGTTAGTCATAACGCTAAGTCAACATCCCGAAATCAGGTCGTATGCAAAATAAGGTTGCATTAGAGATTTCGTACGTTCGGCATGTCTGATTGACGGCTTTTTCGGGTAAGCGTATTCTGTAGCCTGCTGACGGCCCCTGCAGGCCGACAAAATCGCGGTCCACATGATGCAGGAGAGGGGCTTGCGATGAACATAGTCGATCTTGTCCTGACGGTGTGTCTGTTGGCCAATCTCAGCGATTGCCGCAATGAGCATCTGCTTTTCGAGAGCCGCGGTTCGCTGTTCCAATGCATGATCCTGGCGCCGGCGGAAATCGCGAAATGGTCGGGACAGCACCCTGCGGTAAGAATTGTACGCTGGAAATGCGCCTTTCCGGATAAGGGTCGCAAGGTCTGATTTTCCAGCCGCTAGCGAATTGTCAACACGGTCAGAAACAGCGAACGTCCGCCTCCGCCTGAGCGCGTCGCAGCTCGGAAACGGCCGATTTCGCCACAGCTCCCTGTCGGAAAAGTACACCTCGCTCGCCCGTCTGCAGGCCCAGGCTCATAAAAGTCTCGGCCGCCTCGTAACGCTCATAGGGTACGATCGACGAGATGACATCGATTGAGCAAGAACAACTTTGGAGTGCGTTTCGCGTTTCGCCGTTCGCTTTCATGCAACCGTGGACATAATCGACTATTGCAACCGTCGGGTAATCGTCCCGCGCCAGGGAGATTGTGGTGAAGCAGAGTGCAACGAAGAAGATTGAGAGCTGAAAAATTCTGATAAACATCAAAAACCTTCCTTGTTCATGGCGTTGTACTCCCAATGCTCAAAGATAATTCCGCAATCATCTTCAAATTATCATTTGTTTTATCTAAGTAATACTCCTGAGCATTTGCAGTAAAATATGTCGCAGAGCAGCAAATTCAATTATAGATCAAGTCAGTGCAAATAATACACTTGCCGCGATTAATGTAATACCCTATCTTTTAAACGGTTTCCGGCTTCAAGGTCTTGTTTTTGGGAGAGGCAAGATCCGCAGGCCTATCGGGTGGGCAGTAAAGGTGCCCTTGGCCCATCCTTTTGCCGTGACACGCTGACGGAAACGTTTCCCGCACATTGAGAAAATCACTTGGCTGCGCTGGAGCATGCGACGGTTCGCGACGACGAACCGTGCGTGGATAATAAGCATCGGGAGGATTTCACATGCGGATACCTGTCAATTCCAACATTGCACGAAATCTATTTCTACCACTGGCGACCGCGGGCGTTCTGGCCACGGGGTTTTCCGGGGCGGCTTTCGCCAACGACGACCTGACCAAGCTTGCCAAAGACCCGAAAAACTGGGCGATGCCGACCGGCAACTATGGCAACCATCGTTATTCGGAACTCAAGGAGATCACTGCGGGCAACGTCAAGAACCTACAGGTGAAATGGACCTTTTCCACCGGCGTCCTCAGAGGCCATGAGGGTGGACCGCTGGTCATCGGCGACGTGATGTATATTCACACGCCATTCCCGAATATCGTCTATGCGCTGGACCTGAAGAATGACGGCAAGATCCTCTGGAAATACGAACCCAAGCAGGACCCGAACGTCATCGGCATCATGTGCTGCGACACCGTCAACCGCGGGGTCGCCTATGGTGACGGCAAGATCATTCTGAACCAGGCCGATACGACGGTTGTGGCGCTCGATGCCAAGACCGGCAAGGTCGTGTGGTCGGTGAAGAATGGCGATCAGATCGATGGCGGCAAGGGCGAATCCGGCACGGCTGCGCCGCTTGTGGTCAAGGACAAGGTGCTGATCGGCATTTCCGGCGCCGAATTCGGCGTTCGCGGCTGGACTGCGGCCTATAACCTGAAGGACGGTTCGCTCGCGTGGAAAGCCTATTCGACCGGGCCTGATGCCGAAACGCTGATCGACCCGGAAAAAACGACCCATCTGGGCAAGCCGGTCGGTAAGGATTCCGGCATCAATACCTGGGAAGGCGATCAGTGGAAGACCGGCGGCGGTACGACCTGGGGCTGGTTCTCCTACGATGCGAAGTCCAACCTCATCTATTACGGCACCGGCAATCCCTCGACCTGGAACCCGGTTCAAAGGCCTGGCGACAATCGCTGGTCGATGACCTTGATGGCGCGCGATGCCGATACGGGCAAAGCCAAATGGCTCTATCAGATGACCCCGCATGACGAGTGGGATTATGACGGCGTCAACGAGAACATTCTCGTCGACGGCATGGAGGTCAAGGGCAAGAAACATGACGTTCTGGTGCATCTCGACCGAAACGGCTTCGGCTATACGCTGGATCGGGTGAGCGGCGAGTTGCTGGTGGCCAAGAAATACGATCCGAAGGTCAACTGGGCGACGGAAGTCGTGATGGATCCGAAGAGCGAGCAATATGGCCGGCCACAGGTGGTCGCGAAATATTCGACGCAGCAGAATGGTGAGGACGTCAACGCTACCGGCATTTGTCCCGCAGCACTCGGGTCGAAAGATCAGCAGCCGGCGACCTATTCACCGAAAACAGGGCTGTTCTACGTGCCGACCAACCATGTCTGCATGGATTACGAGCCTTACAAGGTGAGCTATACGGCCGGCCAGCCTTATGTCGGAGCGACCGTATCGATGTATCCGGCGCCGGAAAGCCATGGCGGCATGGGCAATTTCATTGCCTGGGATGCCGCCAAGGGTGAGATCGTCTGGTCTATACCCGAACAGTTCTCCGTCTGGTCCGGGGCGCTGGCAACCGCCGGAGACGTGGTCTTCTACGGCACGCTGGAAGGCTATATCAAGGCTGTCGATCTGAAGGGCAAGGAACTTTACAGGTTCAAGACGCCTTCCGGCATTATCGGCAATATCAACACGTTCGAACATGGCGGAAAACAGTATATCGCCGTGCTTTCGGGCGTTGGCGGCTGGGCCGGCATCGGTCTTGCCGGTGGTCTTCTGTCTCCTGAAAACGCTGCGGCATGGCATGGTGCAGTGGATCAGGGGCGCGGCGGACAGGATGAGGCTGCCGTCGTCGGAACGGCGGGTCTCGGTGCTGTCGGCGGTTATGCGGCGCTTGCCGACTACACCACGCTTGGCGGCCAGCTGACAGTATTCGGCCTCCCGGACAACTGACCACGGAAATAATCCTCCGTCGAAGGGTCGCGCTCGCGTGGCGCGGCCCTCAAGGTTCCCTCTGGGCATCGAATGATTATCCGAAATGACTGTGCGGGCAGGCTTCTTCATTTGGTTGGAAGCTTTAAGGCGGGGCTTTTTCATCGCTCCCGAAATGTTTCACATGTGAGGTTCATCAATGGCTTTTTGCAATGCAGCTATCGCATTTGGCATCGTGACATTGTCGTTTCTAACACCCGGAATGGCCTTCGCCGATGATGACAAGGAAAAGGCGGCGGCGGTGACCGAGGAGGATGGCAAGTTTCTCGACAAGGACGGAAATCCAACCTTCAAGATTCAGGCGGACGGTACGGTCGATTGGTATACGTTCAGCGGCTACCGCCGATATCATTCCGACTGTCATGTCTGTCATGGGCCAGACGGCGTCGGGTCCAGTTATGCTCCGGCCTTGGCAGACAGCTTAAAGCGGCTGGATTATGCGAGTTTCCTGTCGATCGTGGCGGAAGGGCGCAAAAATGTCGGTGGCGGCAAGGAGAACGTCATGCCGGCTTTTGGCGATAACAAGAATGTCTACTGTTATCTCGACGACATCTACGTCTATCTGCGGGCGCGTGCGGTCGGTGCAGCCCCCCGCGGTCGTCCGCCGAAAAAGGCCGATAAACCACAAGGGGCGAAAGACTACGAAACCTCCTGTATGGGAGGCTGAGATGAAGCATGGTGTCCTGCCCGGCATCTTTCCGGTAGTGCGGAATCTCGCTCACGGCGGATGGATGATGGCGATTTTCGCAGCAGTGATGAGTGTCATGACACATCAGGTTCTTGCTCAAGGGGCTGGTCTTGGCGCGGCGGGAGAACTTGTCGATCCGGATGTTCTGCGCGTCTGTGCCGATCCGTCCAACATGCCCTTTTCCGATCAAAGCGGCGAGGGTTTCGAGGACAAGTTGGCACAGATTGTTGCAGAGGGGACGGGACGAAAATCGGTCGCGTATACGTGGTTTCCCTCGATCAATGGTTTCGTACGCAACACGCTCGGGGCCAACCGTTGCGATGTCATCATGGGATACGCACAGGGTGATGAGTTGGTGCAGAACACCAATGCCTATTACCGCTCGTCCTATGTGCTGGTCTATCGGAAGGGCGGCGATCTGTCGGGGGTCGAAACGCTCGCCGACCCGAAGCTTAAAGACAAGCGAATCGGGGTTGTCGAGGGTACGCCGCCGACGGCTAACATGGCCAAGGCTAAGCTGATGGGGAAGGCAAAGGTCTATCCGCTGATGGTCGATACGCGTGCCATGCCCTCCATGGCAGAGCTGGCGATGCGTGACATGCAGTCAGGGGCAATCGACGCCGCAGTCCTTTGGGGGCCGATGGCCGGTTATTATGCCTCTCGATCCGGTGCCCAGATGACACTCGTGCCGCTTATCCATGAAAAGGGCGGCCAGCGCATGATCTACCGGATCACCATGGGAGTTCGCCCCTCCGACCAGAGCTGGAAGCGCACACTCAATACGTTCATCAAGGAAAACCAGGCAAAAATCGACAAGCTGCTGCTGGATTATGGCGTGCCGCTGCTCGACGAACGGGATCAGAGGATTACCCAGTGAAGCCATGAGCAGGCTTGAGGCCGGGAAAAACGGCCTGTTCCAGGGACAGTCAAAGGGGAGTGAGGGAAAGATGGATGTCCGCGCCGCTGTTGCCGTTCAGGCAGGTAAACCGCTGGAAGTGATGACGGTTCAGCTCGACGGCCCGAAGGCCGGCGAAGTGCTGGTCGAGATCAAGGCCACCGGGATCTGCCACACCGACGATTTCACCCTCTCGGGCGCGGACCCGGAAGGCCTGTTTCCGGCCATTCTCGGCCATGAAGGCGCCGGCATCGTCGTCGATGTCGGCCCCGGCGTCACTTCGTTGAAGAAGGGCGATCACGTCATTCCGCTCTACACGCCGGAATGCCGCGAGTGCTATTCCTGCACCTCGCGCAAGACCAATCTCTGCACCTCGATCCGCTCCACCCAGGGCCAGGGCGTGATGCCGGACGGCACCTCGCGCTTCTCGATCGGCAAGGACAAGATCCACCACTATATGGGCTGCTCGACCTTCGCGAACTTCACCGTTCTGCCGGAGATCGCGCTTGCCAAGATCAATCCCGACGCACGTTTCGACAAGGTCTGCTATATCGGCTGCGGCGTGACCACCGGCATTGGTGCCGTCATCAACACGGCAAAGGTCGAGATCGGCTCCACCGCGATCGTCTTCGGCCTCGGCGGCATTGGCCTGAACGTATTGCAGGGCCTGCGCCTTGCCGGCGCCGACATGATCATCGGCGTCGACATCAACCCCGACCGCAAGGAATGGGGCGAGAAGTTCGGCATGACCCACTTCGTCAATCCGAAGGAAGTCGGTGAGGATATCGTTCCTTATCTGGTCAACATGACCAAGCGTCATGGCGACCTGATCGGCGGTGCCGACTACACGTTCGACTGCACCGGCAACACGAAGGTGATGCGCCAGGCGCTGGAATCGTCGCATCGCGGCTGGGGCAAGTCGGTGATCATCGGCGTTGCCGGCGCCGGCCAGGAGATCTCGACGCGCCCGTTCCAGCTGGTCACCGGCCGCAACTGGATGGGTACTGCCTTCGGCGGCGCACGCGGCCGCACCGACGTGCCGAAGATCGTCGACTGGTACATGGAGGGAAAGATTCAGATCGACCCGATGATCACTCACACAATGCCGCTCGAAGACATCAACAAGGGCTTCGAGCTGATGCATAAGGGCGAAAGCATCCGCGGCGTGGTCATCTATTGAGCGGTTCTTTGCCACAAGACGAAGAGACTTCGGGCAGACGCCGGTAACCGGCACAGGATTTTAAACAGAGGAGGAGACTTGCAATGGACAGTGCAGTTCAAGTTCGCATCCATCCCGCGGTGGATGGCGGCGTGAAACCCGCCGGCGCCGGCTTTTCCGGCGGCACATTGGTGTGCGAGTGCACCGACAGACCGGTGAAGGTGAAGATCGAAGGGCAGGTGGCACATAACCACGCGTGCGGTTGCACCAAATGCTGGAAGCCGAAGGGCGCCGACTTTTCGATCGTCGCCGTTGTGCCTCACAATAAGGTGACGGTGCTTGAAAACGGCGACAAGCTCGCGGTGGTTGATCCCAGCGCGCTCATCCAGAGACATGCCTGCAAACAATGCGGTGTTCATATGTATGGTCCGGTCGAGCGGGACCACGCATTCAAGGGACTGGATTTCATCCATCCGGAGCGGTTCCAGGAAAACGGTTGGGCACCTCCGGGTTTTGCTGCTTTCGTATCATCGATCATCGAATCCGGAGTCAATCCGGAGCGTATGGACGGTGTCAGGGCCCGGCTCAAGGAGCTGGGACTAGAGCCCTATGACTGCCTTTCGCCCGGCCTGATGGATTATGTCGCGACATGGGTGGCGAAAAAATCCGGAGCGCTCCCGGCCTGACTCTTGCCTGCAGGATGTACCCGTTGACGGAACGCCATACGGCACGGGTTTGCCGTATGGCTCAAGGGGTGGCAATTTGGGCGGGAGCAAGAGTTCGATAGTCGAGGTTGCGGAGGTCCTCCTGCCGGTTTGCGATCTGGCGCCGGTAGGGCAGAATTTCTTATGCTTGAATTCGGAGCCGTTATACACGGGGTCATGTCCTTACCATCGGAAAGTCAGTAGCGCACGGATCTCGGTGAGGCTCGCTATGTTTTCTTGTTTGTTTGGTGAAGACACCTTTCACACCATATTTGGCCCATGCGACGCACCTAATTTCGGGCAGATCTCTGCAGGATGGCATACTGTTTCTGAGAGTTTCCCATAGCAACCAGCAGCTTGATGCTGTGAGCAAGGTGCTCGCGCATGCCGCGCTCACGTTCGCTTCCGCTCTGGGTTTGCGTATCTCGTTGCCGTCGGTTTAACTTTCCTGGAAATACCAGATCGGGAGTAGTGATGGGACTGCCAAATTCATGGCGTAGGCCCCTGAAGCGAAGACTGCCGCCGGGCTTAAAAGCGCGCATACTGTCAGCAACCACTGTGGGAAATTTTTTTATGCTTGCCGGCGTCTTTCCGGCGGCCAGCAGCAGCGCGTAGCTCTTGCCCGCGCGCTGGTGAAGGAGCCGAACATTCTTCTGCTCGATGAACCGCTCTCTAACCTCGATGCCACGCTGCGCATCACCATGTGGGCGGAGTTGAAAAGCATCCAGACGCCTCGGTTTCACCACGCTGATCGTTACCCACGACCAGATCGAGGCGATCACCATGGCGGATCGGATCATCTGCATGAACAATGGCGAGAATGCCCAAATCGGCACGCCGGACGATCTGTATCGCCGTTCCAACAACCTGTTCGTGCCAGGCTTTATCGGCACACCGCCGATGAACCTCCTGAAGGGCAATGCTGATGGCCGTCGCCTTCAGGTCGTCAATGCCTCGTTTGATCTCAACGCGCAATGCTCCGGCGCCGTAACCTTCGGTCTTCGCCCGGAAGACATCACGCTAACGTCGGCTGAGATAGCGCTATTTCATGGAGAGATAGTCACTGTCGAGCCGATGGGCAGTGAAGTCTTTTACACGATCGACACGCCAGCAGGCATTATCCACGCGCTTGAATATGGTGAAGCGGTTCGGCATGCGCCGGACACCAAGGTGGGCATTACAGCCAAGTCCGAACTGACGCTCGTGTTCGATGCGTCCGGCAATCGCATCGCCGATCTCAATGCCGATTTTTTACACCATGCCGCAGGTCGCGCCCGCGTGCTCGAACCCGCAAACTGAGAGGAATCTTCAGTGAGCAAAATCGTATCGCATCGAGGCGCAAATAAGTTTGCGCCTGAAAACACCTTTGCTGCGGCCAATCTCGCGTTGGAGCAAGGGGCCGATTATATTGAACTCGACGTGCGCGAAAGCGCCGATGGTGTCCTCTATGTCATCTATGACGAAGCGCTGGACCGCACCACCAACGCCAAAAGTCCGGTCGGCCATATCTATCAGGCGAAATCGACACGCTCGATGCAGGCAGCTGGTTTGATGACCAATTCAAGGGTGCCAACTTCCGCGGCTCGATGTCTATCTCGAGCATCTGCGCGGTGGCGCCGGTGTCTATATCGAACTGAAATATTGCGACCCGGCCAGGTCGTGGCACTGGTGCGCGATCTCGGCATGGTGCGCGACACATTCTATTTCTCCTTCTCCGAGGAAATGCGCCGCGACCTGCAAATCATTGCACCGGAATTAATAAAGATTATGACGCTCAACATCGCCAAGTCTCCCTCTCTGGTCGGTGCAGCGCATCATGCATTGATCATCGAGATCACACCCGAGCAAATGCGCCGCCCTGCCATCATCGAGGCAAGCCGCAAGGCCGGTCTGGACATCATGGTCTATTACGGGGGCGATGACATTGCTGTTCACCGCGAGATCGCTTCCGCCGGCGTCGATTACATCAATCTCGACCGTCCCGACCTGTTCGATGCTGCCCGCGGTGACATGAATGGAGTTGCCGCCTGATGCAGATTGGAGTCGTTGCCGATGTTCATCTCCATGATCTCTACGGCGGCTATGGATGGATAGAGGAGGGTAGTGGCGACATTGCCCTTCGCACCTTCGAAGACACGATAGCATCCACGCGGGTGTTCAACGAGAGCCATGCTGCATTTCTTGCGGTGCTGGAGGATATAGTCCGACGCGGCATCCGGGATGTTGTGTTGTTGGGCGTTTATTCGGACGACGGCCAGCCAGGCGCCGTTACGGCCTTGAAGCGTATTCTTTCGTCCTACGAGGTGTAATGTCCATGTAGTTTTAGAGGGCTGGAGGTTCTAGTCCCATCAAGAGCGTAACAAGTGACCCGAGACCCAAGTGTCCCCCCGGGCTTTCGCAAGGTCTTTGCTCTTCGTGCTCTGATCCCAAAGGTTGGTTCGCAGGGAACTGGAGTTTCCGTGGCGGTCAGAACGTGAAACATTGAAACGTCGATGAAAAGAATAAGACTGGTGGGTGATGTAGGGCTCGAACCTACGACCCGCTGATTAAGAGTCAGCTGCTCTACCAACTGAGCTAATCACCCGCGTCACCATCTAAGTGGTGACAGATGGCCCTATAGAATGGACCTAGGGGTTTGTCCAGACTGGATCGTGCGCTGCAGCATGTGATGAGGGACAGCATCTCATATGAACCTTCCGCTGAGTTTTTAACTGTTGGCCGGCTGCCTGCGCAATTGAGAGGGATCGCGTCGTCGCGAAGCCTCAGGCTAGTGTGCTTCTCCCCGAACTCAGACGTTACCTCCAACTCCACCCATATGGTCACACCTACACGCCGAGGGGAAAATCGACGCTTGATTGTCAAACGATGTGCATGTAGACAGCGCGTCCCAACACTGAGGCACGAGCATTTGCGTCAGGAAAGTGCATTGGAATGTAGCTCAGTTGGTAGAGCAGGCGACTGTTAATCGCCCGGTCGCAGGTTCGAGCCCTGCCATTCCAGCCATCGCGTGGTCGACATTCATGCGAATTCAACGCGGCTTAGGGAAGACTGAAAACGGGCTTCCTTTCATACAAAAGTTTCGACTGCATTCGCATAGACCAAGTGCCTGGAATGGCGCTTGCAAATGGCCGAAATTATCACCCTCACACGGCGGAACGGACATTATCTTTTCAAATCAATCTCTTATAAATTTATTCTCAACATTCGCACTTTTCCCCATTGACGGCGCCGCGGCCTCGCCCTTATAAGCCGCACCACTGAAGCGGGGCATCGGCAAGCAAGCTGATTGTCGCTTTGGAAACATCCAATAATCAGCAAATACTGATTAGGGCCGGGTTACGGTTTGGCTCTGTTTTTTGTGACGATTTAGGCTTTCGGGTTTTGGATCGTCGGTTATTTGACAATTGAATATGAGAAGAAAGAGAAACGTGGTCGGCGGGTT
>NZ_JAFLMY010000026.1:0-55466 GCF_017313375.1 Agrobacterium sp. Ap1 | reverse complement strand
GACATCGTCCGCCGGGCGATCGAGGCACCTGTGCGTCAGATCGCTGAGAATGCCGGCGCCGAAGGCTCGATTATCGTCGGCAAGCTGCGCGAAAAGACTGACCTTTCCTTCGGCTGGAACGCCCAGACCGGCGAGTATGGTGATCTCTACGCTCAGGGCGTCATTGACCCGGCCAAGGTGGTGCGCACTGCACTGCAGGATGCAGCCTCGGTCGCTGGCCTGCTGGTCACGACAGAAGCGATGATCGCAGAGAAGCCGAAGAAAGACGCCGCTCCGGCGCTGCCCGCTGGCGCCGGCATGGATTTCTAATGACTCACAGGCCCGCCCCATCCGCCGGGGTGGGCCATTTTGGGAGACTAAAGAGTGCCCGAGCCCATTTCGAGAGAAGATGCACGTTTGTGCGCCAGCGTTGTCAAGGAGATCGCTCGAGCGAGAGATATTGTCAAAGATCCGGTCGCGATCGGGAGCTTGACGGCATCCGTCGCCAGACTGTTCAATAGAGGCATGCGCGATCGCGAGGAGCTCCTGGCGGCAGCCATGCAGGCTGTCCCTATGTCGGCTAACTCAACCTCGCAGCAGTGAGAACCTAGGCTCTCAACAAACCACGGAACCATCGATTCGCCAAACCAGCCAAGTTAAGAGAAAGGAAACACGTATTTCTAGTCCGGGAGCAAGCCAGCGCTGACATCAACGCTTTCAGCGCGCTTTAGTCCGGCGCGAGCGCAAAGGCGTCGGGTCGACACAGCCGCGAGAGCGTTGCAATGATTGGTAAGTTTCGCGAAGCTTGGACCTTATGGCTGCACCCTTCAAAACGAGGAGGACGGTTCCTTCGTCCGATTTCACACCTAAGGGACGCAGATGAAGCGCTCTGCAGGCGTCGGGGTCGCCGATCTTATCCCGTCGGTTGCGTCCGTGCCGTGAGTTTATGTCCGTCCGGATCGCGAATATACGCGACGAATGACCCGTTCGGACGCTCCGCGGGAGGGCTCTCGATCGCTTCGCCACCGTGCGTAATGCCGGCTTCGTGCCACGCTAGAACGTGAGCGGCGCTCGCGGCCCCAAGACCAATCGTTCCACCGTTAGCTACGGTCGCCGGCCCTCCATTGATTGGTTTCGTGATCATCAACCGACCACCCTCGTGGACGTAGATCAGCCTGCCTCTCGCATCCATTTCGCCGAGCTTGCCACCCAGCGCAACCAACGTGGCGTCGTAGAAATTTCTGGCTCGCTCCAGATCGTTGCTGCCGATCATGATATGGGTGAACATTTTCTATCTCCGGTAAGATATCAAGCAATCAGAATACCGTTAGCGTCGTCGGTACGCCACGATTAAGGGAATTTGCTACCGTGCAGATCGACCAAGCACGATCGATCAAGGTCTGCGGGTCAGACCCATCCAGTGTCGTGCATCTCACGGATAGGACGGCGTTGGTGGCAACAAGAGGCGCACCATC
The DNA here is from genome assembly GCF_017313375.1 of Agrobacterium sp. Ap1. Lineage (NCBI taxonomy): Bacteria > Pseudomonadati > Pseudomonadota > Alphaproteobacteria > Hyphomicrobiales > Rhizobiaceae > Agrobacterium > Agrobacterium sp. Ap1. Next base: position 54,012 of record NZ_JAFLMY010000026.1, on the reverse strand, counting down.
AAGTTCCAGCTGAACCGTCACGGCTATGTCTCCGATTTCGACACCGAGGTCATGGGCAATATAGCGAAGGTCGTTGCAGTAGCAACCTCCGACTGCCAGACCGAGGAGCTGCCCGCCATTGAAGCCTAGGCCCAACCCGCCGGCCTTGCCTTCCGGCCTATCAACGACAATGGTGTGTCCACCAGCCCAACCAACTGCTGCCTCCGTAGCCGCCATATTGCGCAATTCCACGATCGACTGAACCATTTCCTTAACTCCCTCCGCGAAAGGTTGATGGCACGCTCCTGGCACAAGCTCATTGTGTCAATGGTAAACCAGACCCTTTTTGGGCAGGACGGCCGGCGTGCCATTGCTATCCGGATATCTGAAGGCTGCACGAGATGACTTGTTTCGTGGGGGGGGTGGAACGGGATCTTTCTCGGCGGCAGCGCGTCAAGACAGCGGCCAGCCGGCGGTTGAGCGGTCGTTCAGTCAAATACGTCTTAAATCTTTCATCCGGTGTTTAACCCTCGCATGTAGCCGTCATCCGGTCTCTAAACAGGATGCCGTATGCCGGATTTCTTCACGCTGTTCGTTGTCGTCCTGCTGCTCAATCTTTCACACAGCATGCTGTGGGGAATGATTGCCTATCGGTACAAGGATCTGCTAGCTCCGCGCTATTGGCTTGCCGGTAGCGCGGCAGGTGTAATTGGTGGGCTCGCTCTCTCTGTGCAAGGGGAGAGTGGCCTCATCGCCAACACAGTTGCCGGCAATGGCTTTATCATTCTGGGATTCTATCTGAACCTGTGTGGCACGCGTCAGTTTCACGGTGACAAAGTTCAAGGAGCGAGAACCTCCATCCTAGTCGCTGGCAGCATATTGGCCATGCTCGCGACTTTCCACATGTGGTATGGCCGCAATCCTGTTTACACGCTGGCACAGTCGATACCGCTGATGCTAACCGCCACCTATCTTTTGCGAATACACGGAAGGGATCTCGGAGCGGTCGTCGCCGGCATAGCCATGTTGGCAGGCGTATTGTCCCACATCGTGATCGCCGGCGGCAACGTTCTGATCGTGATTGGCGCAGCGCCTGGTCTCCAACTATATCGGGCTGCGTCGATTGACCTACTGATCTTCCTGTTCGCATCGGTCGTCTGGAACTTTGGATTTCTCATTTCGGCAGTCGAACGGCTGCGCACTGAAGTCGAGCGCCTGGCAAATGAGGATGAGCTGACAGGGATCGCCAATCGCAGACTTTTTATGAAGCACCTGAGCAGTGTTTGCGAAACGGCGCACGGTGGGCAGGGTTTCAGCTTGCTCCTGTTTGATCTCGACAGCTTTAAAACGATCAACGACAAATATGGCCATGCGGCAGGTGACGCTGCCTTGAAGCATGTGGCAGATTTGATCACGAGACAGTTGGGACAGGGCGATGTCTTTGCTCGTCTTGGAGGAGACGAGTTCAGTCTGTTGATGATTGGCGCAGATGTGAACGACGCTGAGGCTATCGCCAAGCGGATCGTTGGCGAAGTCGGGAGCACGCCGCTGCAGTGGGGCCCCCTGCAGGTGCCTCTCTCGGTCAGCATCGGGATCGTTTCACGAGGTCCGTCCGGGTTAAACCCTGAGATCCTTTTGGACAGCGCGGACCGCGCGCTCTACGAGACCAAGCGGCGCGGCCGGAACGGCTATACAGTTTTCGAGGCAACCGACACAGAATCGAATGTCATCCATCTTGCTAAATTTTCCCCATCCGGTTCTGCAGCCGGATCATAGCTTCGCCCTCACGAACCGCCTCTTTTGCCAATAGGTTCGGCGCGAGCAATCCCAGCGGGATGCCAGATACAGGTGAGGACTTTAGCTCTCCCCGTTAGAATGATCATACCCGGCCACAACTCTCGTAAAATAGAACTGACAGAGCATGATTGAAACACCTCGTCTTATTCTTCGTCCGCCGATTTATTCCGATTTCAAGCCTATGATCGAGATGTTCTCGGAAGAGCCTGTGTTACGACAGATCGGCAAGCTCAACCGCAGCGAAATCTGGACCCGGCTCTTACGCGACGTCGGGCACTGGCAGTTGATGGGTTTCGGGCAATTTTCGATAATTGAACGCGCGCAAAACACTTACGCAGGCAAAGTAGGGTTTGCGGTGTTCGAACGCCCGCTGGGCCGAGCGGACACAAATATTGAAATGTCCTGGACTCTTCAAAGCGGGTTCCATGGGCGCGGATATGCGACCGAGGCAGCGCAAGCAGTGCAGCATTGGTTCGAGCGCGATCACAGGCAGCCAACAGCATGTCTTATTGCTGTGGGAAACGTTCTATCACTTCGTCTCGCTGAACGCTTGGGCTACAAAGAAATCGATAAGGTGTGCCGTGACAAGGGAGACGCCATCATCTTACAACGAGATCCTTAAAACATTATCCTAGCTCGGTAGGGAGCCGAGCTGTTCAAGTTCTCGATCGGAAGCGAACCTGTGTTTCCGAGCATTAAGCGCGCTATAATCGTAACGACTTGGGCCATCTCTGAGCGCAGACCGATGATTTGATCGTCACTATTCCGTCGGTCGGTTGCTGAGGCCCGTGGCGGAGCAGCGAGAAATTCCTTCGGCCACCCTCGTGGTGATACCAGCAGTTCGATACTCCTCTGCTGGACCACGTCGCCGTTCAGGATGAGCACGATCAGCTGCCGCGAAACAAGCAATTCGGTTGCTGAAAGGCACGTGCCGCATTCTCGATATTCCAGCCGAACACCCACGCCTCTGCTCTCTGCAGCCAGCCATCCCTCTCTTGGGGACACTCTGTTCTTTCAAGATACGGCATTACTGGATTTTCGCTTGCAGAGAGACCCAGAACCCGGGCGTTTATTCCCCGTTGTTGCCAGTCAAGGATTATTTCAACATCGAAAGTCATTCGATCCTCATGATCGTCGCTGGGCTCTCGCAGGCTTTAGAGCTGCCGAGGCCTTCTGCGAATCAAGGCTTGCTCGAAGCTTACCTCAGCCCATAAAGAGTTCTCACTTCAAGCGGCCGATCGCACTGGTACGTTAGCGTACACAGGGCCTTTAACCAGCTTTTAACCAACCTGCTTGGCGTCGTTTTAACAGCCGCTGTTTTATCGTCTTGTCAAATACAGGATGACGGTCCGCGAATGACTATGCAGCTTCAATCACGGTGGTTTCTACGATGGGTTTTGCCGTTTTGTGCCTCCTTGGCGCTTTGTGGTTTGCTTCTCATCAGTTTGACTTGGGCGGCAGCAAGAACCGATGAAGTCGCGGCACTTCGGCAGCGCGATCTCGTCACGCTCACGGTCGCGAAGCTAAAGGTTGGCGTTGCGCATGATCAGGAAAGCGCAACGGTCTGGGACGATGCCGTCAGAAATGCAACCAGCGGGAACCTCGAATGGATCGAGGCGAACCTGGGCTCCTGGATGCACAGCTATTTCGGCCACGACGCCGCGCTGATCCTGGGGCCCGACCTTTCATCCTTATACGAGTTCTCATCAAATCCAGACCAAGCTCCAACGCCCGGCGATTTTCAGAAGGCCTACCTGCCGCTTGCCAAGACGCTCCAGGCGCGACTGTCTGTCGGAGATACCGAAGGCACCAATGACAGGATCCTATCAATAGGAGAAGCGGATCTCGCCTATGTGGGCTTTCGACCCGCGATCATTAGTGTGAAGCCGATCGTGTCGGACACTGGTAATCTTGAGCAAATTCCTGGCCAAGAGATGCTACACGTGGCAGTCCGCTATCTCGACGGTGATCTGCCCGCGGTGATCGGCCGGGAATACGAGTTCGCTGACCTAGAATTTGCAGCAAAACAGCCGTCAGGACGCAACATCGCCTTCGTACCGCTGATTGCCCGAGATGGGCAGGTATTCGGCTATTTCCGTTGGAAACCATTTCGACCTGGGCAGCACGTACTTGAGGCCACTACCCCTGCCCTCGTGCTCGCGTTCATCGCATTGTTTGCGGGGACCAGTTTGGCTGGAGGCGCAATTTGGCGTCGCTCGGAGCGCTTGGCTGCGAGTCGCGCCGAGCTTAGGCATCAAGCCTCTCACGATGCACTGACAGGTCTTGCAAATCGCGGTCACTTTGGCGAGCAGCTCGATCAAAGGCTCCCAAACGCACAGGCCGACGAGCTGCACTGCGTGTTGTTTGTAGATCTTGATCGCTTCAAGGCTGTCAACGACACGTTCGGCCACCCGGTTGGCGATAAGCTGATCAGTTCGGCCGCAACCCGTATGCGCGACCTTCTCCCTAACGCTCTCATAGCCCGCATAGGAGGCGACGAATTTACGATCCTGCTGCAGGGCGACGACGCGCGGAACGCCGAGGAACTGGTCAGAGAGCTCGTTCATGGTCTGAGAATGCCCTTCGAGATCGAGGCGACGCATATCGTTATTGGTGCAAGCATAGGCGTTGCCTTTGCAGCCGGCTCTTGCGATCCGGTTGAACTGACCCGCCAAGCCGATATAGCGCTTTATCACGCCAAGGCCGCCGGCAGGAACACTTACGCGCTGTTCGGGGAGCATATGGACGAGCTGTTGCGCAAGCGTAGAGCGTTGGAAAACGATCTAAGATCAGCGGTCGAGACCCGGACCCAGTTGGAAACCTTCTACCAGCCGGTGTTTGCTGCAAATAGCGGGGCGCTATGTTCGCTGGAGGCTCTTGCCCGCTGGAACCATTCGACACTTGGCTATATCAGTCCCGATCAGTTCATTCCTCTGGCAGAAGAGATGGGCCTTATCGGCGACATCGGTGCATTTGTGTTGGACGACGCATGCAGGACGCTGGCCGAGCTTCCTGACATCTCGGTGGCAGTCAATGCTTCTACGCTTGAACTTGGATCGCCCGGCTACGCGCTGCGCGTTTTGACAGCTCTGGCCAAGTGGCAGGTAAGCCCGGCCAGGCTGGAAATCGAGATGACTGAAACGGCGACCGCAGACGACCGGGGCGAGCTCGAACGGACAATCTCGATGCTGCGAGCAGCAGGCATTCGCTTCGCTATTGATGACTTCGGAACCGGCTACTCCTCGTTTTCACGCGTGCAAAAGATCGAGATCGACCGGATTAAAATCGACAAGTCCTTTGTTGACGAGATGCATCGCAGCGATAGCAGAGCGCTGGTTGTTGCGATGATCGACATGGCACGAGCGAAGGGCCTCAAGATCACCGCAGAAGGTGTAGAGACCGTAGAGCAACGAGCGGCTCTTGAAAGTCTCGGCTGCGACGATCTCCAGGGTTTCCTTTTATCCCGGCCTTTGCCTCGTCAGGCTGTTGTCGCGCTCGTGACCGGGGCGAAACAAACTCTGAACGTGGCAAGCTCCGGCACCGCCTAAGCAAGAATCAAGCTGCGTGGGCAAGTGGCCACGAAGTAAACCTCTTGACGGGCCACCGCCGTGCTTGTTCACTCATGCTATGTTCAAAGCTCCGAACGCCGCGCAGATCAGAGTTTCTATCGACGAGATCAATCCGGACATCTGGCGCCGCTTGATCCTGCCGGTTCATTGGAACCTGGGACAGTTGCACCTTGGAATCCAGGCCGCTTTCAGTTGGTGGAATTATCATCTCTATGAGTTTCGCATCGGTGGTCTACGTTATGGCGACGTCGAGATCCTGACTGAAGACGCGACTGACGAGGATCCCCGAGTGTTCGATCAGACCGAGGTTCGCCTTCTGGATTTTGAACAAGGCGCCGAATTCAGCTACCACTATGATTTCGGAGACGGCTGGCGGCACACCATCGCGATCGAGGAGTTCTTGACGCTCGCGACTACGCCGAAACAAGGCAGCTGTATTGCCGGCGAAAGAGCGCGCCCTCCTGAAGATGTTGGCGGCGTGTCAGGCTACGAGCGTCTTCTCGAGATCATCGCCGACCCGGATGATCCGGAGTTCGAAGAGACCATTCGCTGGTGCGGTGGTCATTTCGATCCGGAATGGTTCGATCTTGCGATGACGGACAAAGATCTCCGGAATGCTCTTCGGTCGAATGCCAGGCGACGCCTGTATCAACCAAAGCCGAAAGCGGTCTCGAAGAAATGAGTTGAGCATGCAGGCCGTCTCATCGGCAAGAACCCCGTCGATTTGAGAGATTCCGTCGAAGGATCGGCCAATCAACTTACAGGATCAAATGGCCTGTCTGCGACCGCTTCCCGTTATCGATGCTGGAGGCGCTCTCGAAGCCACGAATTTTCCTTGCGGAGTTTTGCCGCGAGCATCGTCCTTAGAAGACGGTTCTCTACCTCGAGCTGCTCGAGATCATCCGGTTCATTTTGCTCGACCGGTATCTGTCTGCGGTCTTGTGGAAGTCGCCGTCCTGCAGGCGATCGGCGCCCGCTGGCAGCAGTTCCCGACTTGCGCCCCCGTATCGCCGGCACGGCAGCGCCAATGTCTTGCTCATCAGCCCTATCCGGCGCTGCGCTGACATCATCGATTGAAACCTCCAAACCAGCAATGTCGACCATGTCGATGCTTGCTGAGGTCGGGGCGGATTGTTCAGGGACATGAGCTGGTGCTGACGTTTCCCCCGGCTTGGAAGGTTTGCTCTGGACTAGAACAACCTCGACATCGCGGGCCACGGACTTCAGGTCCAGATTGCCCCAGATGGAGCTCGGTGCCTTGCTGTCGAGTTTTCGACGACCGGATTTGTATTCTACGACGAAACTACGCTGAGGCTTTTTCATATGGCTGTTGAAGACCTGGGGATGCGCATGGAACGCTGTGTTGGATGGCGGCAGATGTCTACATCAACTTTTGCTGGAATCAAAACGGCGCCAATTGCCTCTTAGCCGGCTTGCAAAAACTCGACGTCCTCCGGTAATCTTGAGCCTGCCGATCAACAGTGCCAGACCCATGACCCAGACAGATCTTCCCTCCTCTGAACGCTCAGAACTCTCCGGCCGCTACACTGAAAACGACATCACCGTCATTGTGGAAATCTTCCGTCCCCCAGCCGGTGATGATTGGCGGATGGAGGTCACAAGCTTAGAAGACCAGGTCACCGAATGGAATGAATCCTTCGCATCTGCGCACGAAGCATGGGAAGAGTTCATCTATGTCGTCAATACGGAAGGTCTCGCGGTCTTCCTCTAGACGCCTTCATCAAGGGAGATATGGTCTGGTGATCGACAGTGACAGACGGCGAATGATGCGGCCCTCAAGATCGACCAGGGCGATCCCGATCGGCGCGTTCTCGAAGGCAAAGTCGAAAAGCGCCAGGCGGGATTCGGGATCATTGGCCGTATAGAGTTCCGCTACCATCTTTCCTCCAAAGACAAGAGCTTTACCGCGACAAGGCCGATTTCCGCGACCAAGCGAAAGTTTTGGTAGAGAGCGCCGGAGCCAAAGGTTTCACCGTCGCCGAGATCAAGAAGGTTTGTGGCGGCGACGTGGAACGATATCTCCTCGGCAGCAGAACGCGATGACCGATGCAAACCGGCAGCAAACACGCGTGTGGCCGATCCGGGAACCTAGGCCTGTCGTGCTTTGCGACTGGCATAGCGCCGATCGCGCTCAGCCTTTCGTGCCGCTTCATCCTCTATCACCCGTGCGATAAGGCTTTTTTCGCGCATATCGCGTGCTTCAGCCTCGGCGGCTGCGGCTTCCAGCTTCTCGGCTTCCTCGGTCACCAGGCGCTCCGACTCCGCAATTTTTACCCGTTCGCGCTCAAGGCGACGCTCTTCCCTGGCCGCCGCGATGGCCATCCGTTCCGCCCGCTTTGCCATAGTGGTTGGCTCGGCTGTGGTCTTTGCACTGCGATAGGCATTCAGGAGAGCAGCCTTTGCCCCTGCTGCTGCGGCGCGGCGATCGGAGAGTTCATTGTTTCTAGCGTTCTTCAAATGTTTGTCCTTGGGTGGATTGCGAAAGAAATTCAGCGGATTTTCGCACGCTTGGCGAGCAGTGAAGCAGTTGCTGCCGTGCGGTCGTGCTCTTCTTTTGCCATCCGTGCTTCGCGAAGCCGCAGGGTCTTTTCCTCGCGGGCACGAACTAGTGAGTCGAGCTCTTCGACAGCGCTGTTGCGCGCGAAGAACTGTGTTTGAGCATCGCCGAAGGCGATCTCGGCCTGCTGGCGAGATTTGCTGTGTGTCTGTGACATGGGGTTCCGGTTCAGGCCGTCCGAATACGGCGGCAACAAAAAAGGCCAGGCAAACTGCCTGACCTTGGTGGGTATCATGCTCTCGACAGTGCCAGTACATCCGTGGTCAACGGAAAGCAGATACCCGGTTGGCTTAGGCAGCCTGCAAATTGCAAGCCGACATCTTGCCCGACTTCACGTCGCGCTCGAGTTCGTAGCCAAGCTTCTGGCCTTCGACAATTTCGCGCATACCAGCACGTTCGACCGCCGAGATGTGGACGAACGCATCAGCGCCGCCATTGTCAGGTTCAATGAAGCCAAAACCCTTGGTGGAGTTAAACCATTTTACTGTGCCGGTGGTCATGATGATGAACCCTTTCAAAGCATGATTGATCGACCGCGCAACAGGTACAACGCGGATGGAGATAGCGATGTTTTTGAAAGGAAGGTTCGTTCAAAGCACGGTGCTAATCGCGCGGTAACCAAAGCTCAGCAAGCAAAATATCGATAAACTACAAATAGAGGCGAGCGGTCCGAAAGTCAACCTTTGGTTCAGGTTACATATTGAGGCCTTATTCTATCGCGCCATATCGCTCTTCTCGGCTTTCTTCACGAGCCCTCGCTAACTGTCCGCATCCTTCGTCGATTTGAGCTTTGTTGTCGATGACGACGAACGTCCATCCTCTCCACCAAATCCATTGTCGAACGAGCCGTCGGTGTAAACTTCAACCGGTCCGGCCGAATCCCCAAGGATGCGTCACTGAGCAAGGATTGCACCCCCGAGCCTGAATGGCGCCGAGATCGCGCCGCCCACCCCGTTCAGCACGATCGCGCCTGTTCCCGCCACCGGGTTGGAGAACCCTTGCCGCAGTTGTGGATAGACCGCTGCCAGCGATGCAAACCGATCATGGTTGGTGCCGTTCAGCGACGGGATTTTCGAGATGTCGACTATATCGAGGTTTTCCTCGATGGCGAGTTCTCGCGTTCTTGGATCATCAATATCCAGGGAGCCCGCAGTTGCCGCGGATCCGGCAAGCCGTTTGGAAAGCGCAAGCGCGACGTCGTCCTTCGACGCCAGCACGACGATCGGCTTGGAAAGCCTGTCTGTCACTGATAACTGCTTGCGCAGAAGATCAATGTCGATGTCGGGCGCTGCGAGAACGAGCTGATCGATTGACCGGACGACGTGCCTCTTCCCCATCAGCGACAGCTGCCGCATCGACTCGACCGCCAGCCATGCACCCATGCTATGCGCCATGATCGTGGGACGCACGCCGACGGCCGAAAGATCGGAGAGGACCTGAGCAAAATCGTCCCGCGCGAAGGCTGCCGAATCCTTGTCGGCGACATATCCTGTCACCTCTGCCTGCGACGGCCAGTCGAAGAGAATGGCCCGCTCCTGGACCTTCGAGTCTGCAGTCATCTGGGCCAGCCTGAAGAGCGCCTCCTGATGGCTGTAGTTGTAGCCATGAACAAAGATTCCGGCGCGCCCATAGACGGGTGACCCGGCCGTACCCCGCGCAAGCGTCGCAAACTCCCCAGCTGTCAGGTCACGTCGGCCGATCACCGCGAAGGACGTCCGCGGATCGGGCTTGGAGACTGGCCATTCAATTTTGGACGGCCGATGTGTCGGTGGGATCGAGAGGGTGACTTCGGAGTATCTTAATCGATCACCTCTGCCAGCGGTGAAAGCCCCGCTCTTGCTGTCATCGGGAACACGGTCGGTCGCGACGAGGATTGCAACACGCGTCGCTTGGTGAACAGGAGCGACGACCATCAGGTTCTCAGGTCCCGGTCGGGCATATGAGGAAAGCGCCGCAATGGCGATGAGGATAAGAAATGTGAGGGCAATGGACGGAACTCTTGACTCGGGTGGCAGGAACTCCCAATCGACATTCCGGGAAGAGCTGGAAAATCGGCATAAGAGTAATCTTCTACCGTGTTGTCACAACAAGTCTATCAACCTGAGACCTGTTCGCTCCACCTGATGCGCGGAAGCCGAAACGGACGTGCTGTTTTTGATGCGTCCGGGTAAGGCAGAGGGCCTTCTTTCGCCTTGATGGTATATGAACTTGCGACCACGTAGTTATTTTTGACGACCCTTTGAAAACACTCAGATCTCAAATTAGGGTCGTCGAACCTTCTCACCTGACTTGAGCAGATCGGGATTGGTCAATTCCACTAGCCTTACATGGTCCGCCACCGGCCGAAATTAGCGATTAAGTTGAAAAGGTACGCTGGGTTCGATCAAAGTAGCGCTAGGCTTGGTCTGTGCGGCTAGCCCTTTGTTCAAGAATAAGAAATTCAAAGCCCATCCCTATTTGTCATTTTGCAACTTATCAGCTGGAACGATCCGATAAAGCTTTTTCCAATCACCACGATCAACACCAGTGCGCTTTAGACGCTGTCGATCCGCGATAAGTGTGTCGATACCAATTAGGATGATCGCATGTTCTGCAAAACAGTGTCGCAGGATAAGCAACGCCGATAAGCTTGTTGAGGGTTTCGACACGTGATAGTGGTCGGGTCATGAACAGCAACCTGATCAACGCAACGATGATGATGCCGCGCTCATAGCGTGGCGGGTTTCGTGCGTCTTCAGTGCACCAGAGACCGCCGTTGAGGCGGTTTTTTTGCGATCCGCCTCAGGGGTTTTACACCCTTCGAGAGGATATTCCCATGGCTCAACCAACCACCTACATCACCACGTCGATACCCTACGTCAACTCATCGCCGCATGTCGGGTTCGCGCTCGAACTTGTGCAGGCGGATGCCTATGCGCGTCACTTTCGACTGCTCGGTCGGGACGTGCGCTTTCAGTGCGGAACCGATGATAACAGCCTGAAAAATGTACGCGCGGCAGAAGCTGCAGGCCAGGCGGTTGCCGACTTCGTCGGCGCCAATGGCGACAGTTTCGAGCGGCTGGGTGAAAAGCTTGACATCTCCAACGACGATTTTGTTCGCACCTCCCGCGATCCCCGGCATGTTGCCTGCGTTCATTCCCTGTGGAATGCCTGCGCGGCGCGCGGCGATCTCTATCGCAAGGCCTATGAAGGTTTTTATTGCGTGGGCTGCGAGCAGTTTTACGATCCATCGGAACTTGATGACGGAAAATGCCCCGAACACGCCGTGGCATTGGAAATCGTTCGGGAAGAAAACTGGTTTTTCCGTCTGTCCCGATACGGCGACCAGATCCTCACGTTGATCGAGGCAGGCGAACTTCAGGTTACGCCGGCGCATCGACGCAACGAAATCACCGCCCTGCTCCGGCGTGGGCTGACCGATATCAGTGTTTCGCGCAGCGCGGAACGAGCGCGGGGATGGGGCGTGCCCGTTCCGGGCGGTGACGAGGTCGTCTATGTCTGGTTCGATGCTCTGGCAAATTACCTGACCGGGCTCGGTCACGGCACGGATGATGCGCTTCGTCGCCATTACTGGACCAGGAGCGGCGCACGGCTTCATTTCGTCGGCAAGGGCATCTCGAAATTCCATGCCATTTACTGGCCGGCCATATTGCTATCCGCCGGTCTGCCGCTGACCACATCCATCTGCGTGCACGGATACCTGACGGTCGATGGCCGAAAGATCGGAAAATCTGCCGGCAACGGAATTGCGCCTGATCGATTGATCGAGGCTTACGGCACGCCGGATGCGCTTCGATATTACCTTTTGCGGCACATCCGCTCCGCAGATGACGGTGACTTTTCCGAGGGCAGGCTGGATGCGGCCTGGTCGGGAGAACTCGGCGGACAACTGGGGAACCTCGCAAACCGGGTTCTCGCACTTCTGGCCACCACATTTGACGGAGTGACGCCGGAAATACCCGAGAGTGCGCTGGTGCGGCAGGCGCAACAGCTTTGCGAAAAGGTCCATCAATCCTTCGAAAATTACGAACTGCATATCGGCCTAAGCGAGATCTTCGCCTATCTGGCCGAGGCGAACAGGCTGTTTACGAGGCAGACACCCTGGGCAGATGCCAAGGCGCTGGCTGGCGAGATCGCGGCGCACGAGCGGACGGTGACCACACAGCGCCTGGCCGCGACCTTGGCGGAGCAGATATATGGCCTTGCCATCATGGCGCGCTGCCTGCTGCCGTTCATTCCACGAGCCGCTGCGGAACTACATGGCAAGCTCGGCATTCCCATAACAACGCACTACCGCCAACCGATTGATGTCAGCGGCCGAAAAACGCAGGCAAATTCGGTTCTTTTTCCACGCAAAGATACTGCATAGACGGTGTCTCCATCATTTTCCGATTGGCGATCATCCATACATCGATCGGGTGTAAACCGCCCGTTTTTCAAGTCATTCGGCAACCCAAGGGATTGCCTGATGCGAAGACCAGAAGGAGAAATTCATGCACTTTGATCCTATCCTGATGATGGGCGGCTCCGGCGCAATCGGCCGCTTGAGCGCTCAAACGTTACGCAACCTGCATACCAACGTGCCATTTCTGATTGCTGGCCGGAACATGGAAAAGGCGCAGGCGGTTGCCGCGGACCTTGGCAACGCCGAAGCCGTGCAACTGAACAACGATGCCGATGATCTCGGATTGGGCAGCCGTAAAGTCGGTGCCGTTGCCGTATTCCACTCGGACGAAAGCCTGGCTGGGTTGCGCTTTGCCAATGCACGCGGCCTGCCCCATCTCAGCATCTCGTCCGGTGTGTTCGAGATCGCGCCCGAAATTGCAACCTTCATGCACAAGCCGAACGCAGGCGCGGTTGTTCTTGGCTATGAATGGCTCGTAGGCGCCACGACGGTGCCCACGCTTGAACTCGTCAAAGCGTTCACCCGCATCGACTCGATCAAGATCGGCGCGCTGGTGGACGAAGAGGATGGTGGCGGACCCGCTGTGGCGGAAGATTTTGAACGCCTGTCCAAAATGATGTCGGCCGCACTCACGCGGCGTGATGGCGCCTATATCTGGCGCGATGGCGATGACAACAAGGCGCTGTTCCGGGCGATTGACGGTACCGAGATCAAAGCCTCGGGCTTTTCATCGATCGATGTCGTAGGCTTGGCAACGGCTACCGGTGCCAGGAGCGTCCAGTTCGATCTCGCAACGGGCGTCAGCTCGACGCGTCGCCGCGGCGAACCGAAATCGACCGAGATCATCATCGAACTGTCCGGCGAGGATCATGATGGTCGGACGCTTGAGACACGACATGCGGTCTTTCACCCCGGAGGGGCTGCACCTTTGACGGCGATGGGCGTGACGATGATCCTTGAACGCCTGACCGGGCTTGACGGTCGGGCGCCGGCTACGCCCGGCCTCTATTTTCCATATCAGTTGATCGAACCGGGGACATTTCTGCATCGGCTGGAAGCCGGCGGCGGCGGCGTGCTGACGCTGGATATTGCCTGAGGTCTGTTATCGGAGACAACGCAGAAGCGGCGGCGAAAACAAGGTTTCGCCGCCGCTCACGCCAGGACCGACATAACCTGAACCGGTTCGCCCAGTTGAGCATAAAAGGCGGCTCTACTTCGGTGGATAGGGTTCGATATCCGCTGCCCAATAATGTTTTGCAATATTCTGGCTATTGCGGATGACGTGGTAGGCGATATCCGGATCGCCCCCTTCAAACGTGTTCGAATCCGCACCACACATCAGGCAATACATTCGCTGATGAACGACGCTCGCGAAATACTGCAGGGCCGGCGCGGATTGTTCCTGTCCCGCCGCTTGCATCTCTTCGGCAGCCTGTCTGGTCACCTCCTGCAATGCCTGGGAGACAGCAGCAGCCAGCGTATCATCGGCGCGTTTGATGATGTCTACGACCTGCTTTTCGGCCGGCGTGAGTATGGGGCAGTTTTCCGCCATGATTTCACCTCTTGTGAGAGTGCGCATCTTCAGGAAGGGTTGTCAGCGCCTATTCCGGCAGCCCGGTCAGGAGACGCATGTATCTGCGGGCATTTTCGGTGAATTCTCGGTCCGTCTCCGAAACATTCTCCAGCCGGTCATGGCGGGCGTCGATTGGCGCCTCGAGGCGCTCATCGATTTGCGGATCGGACGCGCGCGCATGATCGATCAAAACACGGATAGCGGTTTTCACCGCGAAGTCCCGTGCGGCGAGTGTCAGCAACCGGCGTTCGCTCGCATCTTTTTCAATGTCTTCCGGCCGATCCTTTTTCCGCCGTATCACGGCGGGAACCCCGCGCTCCTTTTCCCAGTAGCGAGCGACACTGCGGCCCATATAGAGGATTTCCCATGCGGCTTCGGGATCGCCGCCCGTATTCGTTTGCGGGTCGGCGCCGCATAACCGCAGAAACAGGTGACGAAGTGCTGCATCGGCGAAGTAATCACGCGGCGTTCTGCCGATACCAAGAGATCGAAGCTCAGGCCCGGCGGTTTCAGCGGCACGTTCGATCGCTTCATCGACGGCAGCCAATAGCGCCCTGTCGGCCTCCTGAAATCTGAAGGTTTTTTCCTGCATTCCATCCTCCGGCACCGGCACAGCCATGTTGCTCGGCGCGTGATTTCACTTCTTAAGAACATCCTGCCATTCAGGATGACGGTCGATTTGCGCCTTGGCGAAAGGGCAAAGAGGAATGATGGCGACGCCGTCACGCCTTGCATCTTCAATGGCCTGTCGCACCATCCGTTCCCCGATTTTTCGCCCACGCAAGGCCGAGGGTACGTCCGTATGGTCGATGATGATCAGCCCCTCGCCGGCTCGGCTATAGGTCATCTCGGCTTCGACACCGTCGATGACGAGCCGGTAGCGACCCTTCGACGGACCATCTTCCCGTTCGACCTTTTCATCATCTGCTGCTGGCGCAGGACCTGCGTTCAGCTGTCCTGCATTTTGTGGGCGCACCACGCCTGGCCGGCCATGCGCACAGTCCAGCATTTCGCGATCCCAATTCCCCAGATCGGCGGCAGCTTCGTAGCTGGACATGAGAAACGCCATCAGCGCCGCGTCCGGATCAGCTGCCGACCGCACCGCATCATAAGGCAGGATGAACTCGGAGAGACCTTCGTGCCAGAAGCCTGCATCGGGCCTGATCTCCGCATTACGGAAACCATGTGGCGCCGGATAAGCGTAAGCATAAAAAGCCGGATAGTCCAGGCCGCCACCGCCCGGCCAAAAACCGACTGAGGAGACCTCACGGTCATAGGCCTCCTGCGCAACGTCATCCGGCAAGGCTGGGATTCCGCCTGCATGGAGCGGCGCCGGACGCCCCGAAAAACGGGTGACGGCAAGATCGAAACTACCCCAGAACAGATGAACGGGACTGGACTTTCCGAGAAACGATGTCCGGAATGCCTTGAAGACACGGTCGATCGCCATCAAAGCCTGATGGAATCGCTGTACGGCATCTCGATCATAAACGCGGTCGCGATCGTCCTCCCGGAATGGCACGGGATCCGGCACTTCGTTCGGTTGTCCGTTGAAGCTTGGCGAACCGCCGAGATCCGAGACCAACCGAATAAATCGGGCATGGAACTCTGCAACCGTGGACGGCCCAAGGTCGAAGGACGCAGTGCGACCATCGCCGCTAAAACCCACCACTCTATGATCATGGAAATCGAACAGGATTTCGACCCCGGCTCCATCGGGAATGGATGACGTCGTGAGACCGCGGGGAGTGACGTATAAAGTGGCGTTCCAGGAGTGGTTGAGCCATGGTGTATGGGCCAGCCGGTACTTGCCCACGATCTGCAGGTAGAGATGCAGGGCTGAGCATGTCTCGCGCCAGCTGAGATAGTCGAGACTAGGCCACTCGTTGTTCATTTGGCATTCCTCCGTGTCTTTTTTGGCATGGTCTTCAAGCCGCTCTGCAACTCTTTCCACCGGCCACGGACTTAATCCGGGAGCGGAATGTGTTCGTCGCGGTCGTCAATCGGAAGGTCGAAACGTCCCTTGCCCCAGTTTTGGGCGCGCCATTCCGCCTTTGCTGCTTCAATGCGCTCTTGCGAGGAGGCGACAAAATTCCACCAGATGTAACGTGGTCCAGAGAGCGTTGCGCCCCCAAGAATCATCAGCCTGGATCCCATTTCGCCAGCCACGACCGTAATTTTATCGCCGGGGCGAAAAACCATCATCTGCGGTGCCTCGAAATTCTGTCCGGCAACTGAAATCGAGCCTTCGACGATATAGATGCCCCGGTCCTCGTGATTGTCCGGCATAGGCAGACGTGCACCCGCCTCCAGCACGACATCCGCATAAAACGTCTCGGAAAGCATGGTGGCCGGGGCGTTCTCGCCATAGGCGTTTCCGAGAATGAGGCGCAGTGAAACTCCCCTATCTTCGATCACCGGCAGGGTTTCCTGGCCGTGGTGCTCGAACGTCGGATCCATATCCTCATGGGCTTCCGGGAGAGCAAGCCAAGTCTGGATACCGAACAGGCTGTTTGGCCCGGTTCGAGCGGTAGCAGTTGTCCGCTCCGAATGGGTCACGCCACGTCCCGCCACCATCCAGTTCAGTGCGCCGGGCCGGATAACCTGGTCCGCTCCAGTGCTGTCACGGTGGTGGAAATCGCCGCGGAAGAGATAAGTGACGGTGCCAAGACCAATGTGCGGATGGGGACGGACGTCAATACCCTGTCCAGTCAACAGCTCAGCCGGCCCTGCCTGGTCGAAGAAGATGAACGGGCCTACCATCTGCCGCTTCGGCGCCGGCAGGGCACGCCGCACCTCGAAGCCGCCGATATCGCGAGCCCGAGGCACGATAAGCGCTTCGATCGCCTCGATACCGACCTCATCAGGACAGCCCGGTTCGATTGCAGGGTTCCAACTCATTTGCGCAACCTTTCTTTTCGTCTGTTTATCTATGCGTCGAGAACATTGGCTACGGGTACCCCGTTCACCGACTCATTCGGATGCCGGCGTTTTTCGAAGGAAGCGATCAAGAACTCGCAGAGGATACGGACTTTGCGGGCGGGATGCGGGCTGGAAGGCCTCACGACATAAATGGTGCCGACTGGCAACGGAAAGCGGGGCATCACCGGGACGAGCGCTCCGGACGCCAGATATTCATGAGTCACGCAGTCGGGAAGCCATGCAAGGCCGAGTCCTGCCGCCGCCGCGCTTGCAAGGGCGGCGCCATTGTCAGAACTGAAGCGCCCTTGTGGCTGCACAGTGACGATCCTGTCGTTTTCTGTAAACCGCCACGCCTCAGCTCCTATCAAGCCCTGATGCGCTGCGATATCGCCCGGTGTTTCAGGCAGACCATACCGCCTTATGTAAGCCGGGCTGGCGACAAGCTTTCCATAAATCTCTCCCACGCGCCTCGATATGAGATTGGAGTCAGGCAGTAGGCCGACCCGAATTGCGCAGTCGAACCCGTCCGCGACGAGATCGACGAACCGGTCGCTATATTCGGCATGGATCTGAAGCTGTGGGTGATGGCTGGCCATTTCGGCAAGCACGGGTGCAAAATACATCGGCCCCGATGTCAGCGGTACGGCAACTCTCAACCGTCCACGAAGATCACCATCTGGCAATATCGTCTCGCGTGCAATCTCGATCTCGCTACAGGTTTTTGCTGCAAACTCGCGGAATGTCACGCCCGCCTCCGTCAGGCCAGCGCCTCGTGTGGTGCGCGCAAGAAGCTGGACACCGAGTTCCAACTCTATCCGTGCGAGCCGGCGGCTGACCATCGATTTGGAAATTCCCAAACGCCGCGCCGCCGGCGAGACGCCTCCGGTATCGGCAACTTCGACAAATGTCCGCAGATCTTCGATATTCACTCGCTCCTCCCTTTTTCGATCAGGCTCGACTAAATTCTTCGTGCTGCCCTCACGATCGGCGCGACCTCCGTGCCCAGAAGTTCGATGGATCGCTTCATTGCCGTAGTATCAAGCGAGGCCGTACTCATCTGGAAGGTGATGCGGGAAATGCCGCCGAGTATTTTGCTGGCCTTCTGCATTTTGGCTGCCACAGTCTGCGGATCACCAACAAGGAATGCGCCCTCCGGGCCGGCCATCGCGTCGAACTGCTGGCGTGTCGGCGGCGACCATCCGCGCTCCCGACCAATCTTTGAGGTGAGATGGGCCCAGCCAGGAAAAAAGGCATCACCGGCGGCCGCATTTGTCTCGCCGATAAAACCGATTGCGTGGATGCCAACCCTCAGAGCATCAGGGCTATGTCCAGCACGCTCCCCCGCCTCTTTGTAGAGATCGACAAGTGGACGGAACCGTTCAAAATTGCCGCCAATGATGGCCACCATCAGCGGGAGGCCGAGTGCACCTGCCCGTGCGAAGGACTGGGGCGTGCCGCCGACGCCTACCCAAACCGGAAGCCGTAATTGATGAGGGCGCGGAAAGACACCTTGTTCCTTGAGCGACGCGCGGAAACGCCCCTCCCAAGTGATATTCGTCGTTTCGCCAAGCGCGAGCAACAGGTCGAGTTTTTCTGCGAAAAGGTCGTCGTAGTCGCGTGTTTCCAGGCCAAACAGCGGGTAAGCCTCGACAAACGAACCGCGACCGACAACGATTTCCGCGCGCCCTTTGGAAATCAGGTCGAGTGTTGCAAATTCCTGAAAGACACGCACCGGATCGGCGGCGCTCAGAACTGTTACCGCGCTTGTCAACCTGATCCGGCTGGTGCGCGCTGCAGCTGCGGCCAGTATGACAGCCGGTGCGGAATCGAGGAATTCTCCACGGTGATGCTCACCAATGCCAAACACGTCCAGCCCGACACGATCAGCAAGCTCGACCTCCTCAATCAGTTCAGCCATGCGAACTGTGGGCGATGGAAATCGACCTGTCGCCGGATCAGGAAGTATTGCGGCAAAACTATCGATACCGATTTCCATGTGCGATCCTTGCAATCCGCTATTCACTGCTGCGGTCGGAGCTATGATCGGCCCAAACGCGTTGGTGGCAGGCCTACGCAGAAGTTTGGGGATGGCCGGAGACACGTCATCTCATGGCGATCAACAATGTTTCAGATGGCTCGACCTGTAATACGTAGAAGGGACGACGAGGATTTTGGAACATCGCAATTCACGCGACTTTGCCTTCGATATCCACGTCGTCCCGGCTTGGTTTTAGTGCCCGCCCTTGGTCGTTGGGATCGGTGTGTTGAGCAATTGCTGTTCCCACAGATACGCTATGCCGCTGCCGCTCATGTGTGAAATGAGAACTTCTGTTAGTTCCTCAACGTGCTCAGTTCTCGCCCAGTCCCGCTGCCATTCACCAGCCAAAGCCATCCAAGTCATCATGTTGACGCCAGCTGCGATCATTCGCTGGATGGCCACTTGATGAGACTCGGTGGAGCTTCCGCCCGATGCATCGGTAATAACCGTCACGTCCCAACCTTCGCCGGCAGCCTGGATTGCAGGCATCGCGACGCAGACTTCTGTCCACAGGCCTGCGATGATCAGCTGCTTGCGGCCAGTCGCTTTTACGAGTTCCACCACCTTTTCGTCCTCCCAGGTGTTCACCCAGGTTCGGTCGATGACTTCCTGTCCCGGGAAGACGTCTGTGATCTGCTTGAAGAGCTTGCCACCGCGGTCCGCGATAACGCTTGTCAGGATCGTCGGAACGTCGAAAGCCTTCGCCAGCTTTGAAAGGGCGGTCACGTTGTTAACGACAGCCTGGGGGTCATGGCTATTGACGTTGGTAAGCTGGTAGGGTTGGTGATCAATAAGGACGAGGACAGAATCTTCGGGGCGGAGTAGGGAATTGAGGCCGTTACGAAAGGTCATGGATAATATCCTGTTTTGGCGGTTCGTTGAGGCTAGATCAGAGAATGCTCTCGCCGGAGAAACATTCCGCCGCAACTTGTCATTGTCTTTTTTGGTACGGTAGTCCCGGATCGTGCTAAGCTGTGTTGCGAAACGAGGAACGCGCATTGGACCTGGAAGATTTGAGAACATTCGTCGAAGTCGCGGATGCCGGTAGCGTTTCGTCTGCAGCGATGCGACTGGGCATCTCAAAGTCGATGGCCAGCCGCAGGATTACACGACTTGAAGCTGAGTTCGGTGCCCAGTTGCTTGCTAGGACGACCCGAGGCATAGCGCTCACCGAAGCAGGCTCAACATTCCGGGATTACGCGTCCAGAATTTCGGCTGAACTGGACGCTGCGCGAGAAACCATACTCCCTGTCGGTGAGCTTCGAGGCCGCATGCGTGTCGCCGCTCCGTTGTCGTTCGGACCAACGCATTTTTCTCCTGTTCTGTCGCAGATGGCACGGCAACACCCACAACTGCACATACAGTCATCCTACACTGATCGGTTCGTGGATCTCGTCGGTGAAGGGTTCGATTGCGCAATTCGTGTCGGGTATCTTCCCGACTCGAATCTCGTCGCCAGACGAGTCGGCCCGATTTTCGGCAGGCTGGTCGCAAGTCCTGCCTACATCGCGGCTCATGGTGCTCCCAGAAAGCCCGATGAAATCCTGGATCATCAATTGGTCATTCGAGACGCCGAGACCTGGCAGTTCATGGATGGCGACAAGATCGTCCGGGTGCGTCCTCAGGGACGTTTTGTGGCCGATAACGCGATTTCACTTATAGCGGCTGCATTGGATGGCCTCGGGATCGCCTATTTGCCGGAGCCACTCGTGGCAGATCAAATCCTATCGGGCAATCTGGTGGAGGTCATGCCTGCTCATCCAATCCCACCAGCCGGAATATTTGTTGTTCGGCCTCCCGGCCTCCACCCGACTCGAAAAGTAAGGGTCCTCACCGAAATGCTGATTGAATGCTTCGGAAACCATTCCACCAATGGCAACACAACAAGCGCTGGTAAACAGGACTTGTGATCAGGCTAAACCCATTGCTGACGTAATTTTTGAGTGCGCATGATCGGACCGCCGTCATGGAAACGATCCTAAGCTTTTTTTCCTATGGCTAAAATGGCGGAGGACCGGATCAGTACCCTGCCGTCCACGGTTAATCCTTCAATTACCTCCGCGATCGCCTTTTCAACTCGGCTTTGCCCGTCTTTGTCCAGCTGCTGGAATGCCCCCATATAACTATGCAGTCCGCGTAGGTCATCCAAGTAGGACTGACCGGACTGGCCCTCCCAGATCGTCTCAATCTCTTCTACGCTGATCTCCGCCAGTCCTGCCAGTGACATTTCCTCAATCAAGCGATCTGGTTCGGCCAAGGCCAAAAAACCCTCCGGCGGCGCTGGCGGCTGCATCTCGGGAAAAACCGCGCGCAGCGCCTGCGCCATCACCAGAAAGGGGCCGCCGCCGGGCGGCCGGCGCCAGGTGGCGATACAGGCCTTGCCGCTGCTGCGCGTCACGCGCGCCTGTTCTGAAAGCCCGCGCCGCCAGTCGGGAAAGAGGCTTGCGCCGAACAGCGAGAATGTCGCGTCGAAGCGACCATCCTCCAGTTCGAGCTGCTGGCCGTCCATCAGCCTCGCCTCGCTCGATGGAAAGGGCGCAAGCTGGTCGGCCAGAAGGTTGACCATGCCCGGTGCGTTATCCACCGCCAGCACCGAGGCCCCGCGAAGGGCAGCAGGCACGCTCAGCGCTCCGGCCCCGGCAGCGATATCGAGGACACGCGTGCCCCATTGAATGGTGCCGACGCGATCGAGCGCCGCCGCCGCCACCTGCCCGGTATTTCGGTTCGCCGTCCGCTGATACACGCGGGCAAATTCGTCCGTCATATGGGGTTGCACGCCGGCCGGCTGCTGCTTCGGTATCCATGTCGGCTGATCGGTCGCTGCGCGTTCTGAAATCTCTGGATTCTGCATCATCAAATTCCCTGTTTGAAAAAATGAGGGCGTGCGCTTGCTTGAGCCCTTCCGGCTGGAGTTTTAGGCCCCGCGCCGGACAATGGCCGACCTCCTCTGACCGTCACCACCATAAAGATGACTATCAATCATGTATTCTCGATGGCACCGGGGCAAGCAGCGCGATAGAGGCGACCTCCGCAAAACTGCGTCGCAGAAACCGCACCGGCTCGCGGCCGGGTGGACTCGAAATAGCCGCAAGTCCCCTTATCAGGGGATCATCACAACACGCCCCAGAGGCTTGGCCGTCTCCGCATGGTCATGCGCCTCTGCCGCGTCACAGAGGGAAAATGTCCGGTCGATCACGACCGTCAGGCGTTTGTCGCGCGCCGCCGCCAGCAGTGCGTCCACAGTTCCGGATACGTCCGGCCTCTCGAAGAGCGTCCCCATGAACACCCCGTGAAGGGTCTGGTTGTTCTGCATCGCTTGCCAGAGATCGACAGTCAGGCCGCCGCCTCCGGCATTGCCGACGAAGACGAGGCGACCTTCCGGGGCAAGCGCGGATAGCGAGGCCTGCAGGGTCGATCCGACAGGGTCGATGACGAGATCCGCGCCCTTCCCGCCGGTCAGCCGGAGAACCTCCTCCACCACGTCCTCCTGCAGCCGATCGATGACATGGGATGCGCCGAGCTCCATGAGGCGCGCCTGGCGTTCGCGGCCGCCGGCAATGGCGATGACCCGTGCGCCCTCTGCATGGGCAATCTGGACGGCTGCCAGGCCGACGCCACCGGCGGCGGCCTGCACCACAACCGTCTCGGCCTGCCGCAGGCCGCCTTTGGTGATCAGGCAGTGATGGGCCGTCGCGAACGAGATCGGCAGCGCCGCAGCCTCCGCCATGCCCAGCCCATCGGGCACGCGCCATGTGCGCGAAGCAGGCACGGACCAGAGTTCCGCATGAGAGCCATGCATGTCGAAGGCCGTCACCCGCTGGCCGACAGCCCGGCCCGAAACAGTGTCGCCGATCGCAACGATCGTCCCGGCGGCAGCGTAACCGACGACCCAGGGGGAGGCCTGTGGCGTCGACCTTCGATTGATCAGGTCGCCACCCTCGATCGAAATCGCCTCGACCTCGATCAGAACATCGTCAGGTCCGCAGACGGGATCGGGCATGTCGACATAGGTCAGGACCGAGGGCGGGCCGGGGTTGGCATAGACTGCGGCTTTCATATGCGTTCCTTTACCGTGCTCAAGGTTATGCCATCGCATGATGGCAGGGACTGCCCGCCGTTGTAGCCTGCCGGCCTGTGCCAAGGGCCGTTTTGCGCCTAGCGTCAGGTCGCGGATCGGTCCTTGCTCGCCGCCTTGCTCAGCGGCTCCGGAACCGGCTGCAGCAACAGCCGGTCGCGGCCGGACATTTCGTCCCCCTGTACCTGTTCCGAAAGGCGGCCTTCATCTCGTTGACGCACGTCCTCGGCGGTCTCCTCGATATCCAGTTCGGCATATCCCAGGGCTCGCAGGCCCTCGGCACCCATGAGATAGGCGGATTCGACCGTCTCTCGGATCTGGTAATCCACGCCTGCCCGGATCAGTTCCACCGCATGCCCGCGATCATAGCTTCGTACCAGGATCCTCGCCTGCGGAAACTCATGCTGCGCCAGTTCCACCATGTGCAGCGCGGCCTTCGGATCGTTGACGCAGATCATCAGCGCATCGGCAGAGCCTGCCCCGGAGTGGCGCAGGGTATCGAGACGCGTGCCGTCACCGAAAAAGACCTTGAAGCCGAAGCGCCCGGCATCGCGGATGCGATCGGGGTTGGTATCGATAACCGAAAGGCTGACGCCCCTGGCGAGCAGCAGTTGCGAGGCGATCTGGCCGAACCGCCCGAAGCCGATCATCAGCACCCTGCCGTTCAGGTCGCGGGCCAGTTCGACGCCCTCCATCGAGGCCTCGTTGCGCAAAAGTCGGTCCGCCGCGATCATCAGGAGCGGCGTCAGGGCCATGGAGAAGATCACCACCGTGGTGAACAGGGCGTTGTCGCGCGCATCGATCACGCCGCCGGCCGCTGCTGCGGAATAGAGTACGAAGGCGAATTCCCCGCCCTGAAGGAACATCGAGGTGCGGTGCAGCGCCTTGTGATTGGAGCCGCCGAACAGCCGCGCCACGGCATAGACCACCACGCCCTTGGCGATGGTGAAAGCGACGAGCATGGACAGCAGCAGCCACCATTCCGCGGCGACCACCGAAAGGTCGAGCGACATGCCGACCGCGAGAAAGAAAAGGCCCATCAGCAGCCCGCGAAACGGCTCGATGTCGCTCTCGATCTGGTGGCGATAGCTTGAGCTCGACAGCATCACGCCGGCGAGGAATGCGCCCATCGCCATCGAAAGGCCGGCCGCATCCATCAGCAGCGCCGCACCGAGAACCACGAGCAGCGCCCCTGCGGTCATCACCTCGCGCGTCCGGGCCCGTGCCAGAAGGGCGAAAAACGGATTGAGGCCCCATTTGGAAACGCCCAGCAAGGCAAGCAGCGCCCCCAAGGCGAGCAGGATATCCAGCCAGCCCGACTGGCCCTGTGACAGCGGCGAGAGGAACGCGACCACCGCCAGAAGCGGCACAATCATCAGGTCTTCGAAGAGCAGGATCGAGACGGACTTCTGGCCCTCGGCACTCGATATCTCTCCGCGATCCTGCAGCACCGACATGATGACCGCGGTCGAGGACAGGACGAAACCGGCGCCGGCAACGAAGGCCACCGGTCTCGATAGGCCGAAAACCAATATGCCGGTCAGGGCAAGGGCTGCGGTCGTCGCCGCCACCTGCACCAGCCCCAGTCCGAAAATCTGGCCGCGCATGGCCCATAGCTTTTGAGGGCGCAATTCCAGTCCGATGACGAACAGGAACATCACCACCCCGAGTTCCGAAAAATGCAGGATGGAAAGGGCGTCGGTAAACAGGCCGAGCACGGAGGGACCCACAAGCACGCCGGCGGTGAAATATCCCAGCACCGATCCGAGGCCAAGCCGCCGGAACAAGGGCACGGCGGCGACTGCCGCCCCCATCAGAACGATCGCAGGCCCGATTGTCTGCCCCAAGCTCGTGTCTGCCATGCGCTCCCCTCTCAGCATCAGATGCTTGCAAGAGCCCTGATACTCGCGTTCTGCCGTTCTGCTGCCCATCCGTTACCGATTTCTGTTGGTAGCGTTGCAGGGAGCGGCTGGATAGTCGCGCAATCAGCAAAAGTCTGTCGCAATATTTGGAACGCCAAAACCCTGGCCACCAGGCTGAAAGTCTGCCAACTAGCAAGCATTGGGAACGCCGGGACATGACATGTCAATTGCGACCGACGATCGCGACATGGGTGATGCTGTGTACCATGGCTGCCAGCTTTCGTCCTGCCGTGCTGTTAGATTATCCATTGTTCGATCAGTACGGATGGCACGCACCTTTGGTGCTACAGTTATGATGCTGATACTTGGACCTCCCTATGGTGCATTCCTTAATTGGGTGAGGAGGCGCTCGGACTTCGGAAGGGGCGAATGAAGCCGATGTCATTAAACGTTTGACACTTGGAAGAGTTCGAGGACCGACGTTGGTAAATACTGCAAGAGATATGAGGACGGCATGATTGAACTCCTTCAGATCGAGCACCTCGTGGTGCAGGCGCCGATGGCTGGAATATCCACCCCCGCGCTAGCAGCTGCCGTTTCCAACGCAGGCGGTTTGGGATCTCTGGGCTTAGGAGCAAGTACCGTCACCCAATCGCGAGCCGCAATAGTTCAGACCCGCTCACTTACCGATAAACCCTTTAACGTGAACGTATTTTGCCACAGGCCGCCGGAACGGGATGAACTCGTAGAGAGGGCTTGGATCCGTCACTTTTCCGGTTTGTTTGAGAAATTCGGAGTAAACGCGCCGAGAGCGTTGAATGAAATTTATCAGAGCTTCCTCGTAGATGAGCAAGCTTTTCTGATGCTGCTGGAATTGCGCCCGCCAATCGTGAGCTTTCATTTCGGCATTCCTTCATTCGACCGGATAGCCGCCTTAAAGAGAGCTGGCATCACGACACTAGCGAGCGTAACCAGCCGCGAGGAGGCGACAAAGGTTGAAGCGGCCGGGATAGACGGGATCATTGCACAGGGCTATGAGGCAGGCGGCCATCGAGGCGTATTCGATCCGCAAGGTGAGGACGATCAGCTAAGCACCATTGCGTTGGTGCAGCGGCTAGTTCGAGATGTCGGTCTTCCGGTGATAGCGGCCGGTGGCATTATGGATGGCGCCGGAATAAGTGTCGCGCTCAGGCATGGCGCTGTTGCGGCTCAACTTGGGACAGCCTTCATTCTGTGCCCGCAAAGTTCAGCTGATCTCGCATACAAAGAAAAGCTAAGAGCCTCGAGGTCATCCCCTACGACCATGACTACAGTGATTTCTGGGCGACCTGCTCGCGGGTTTATCAACGACTTAATCACGCATGGAGAAGGCCCAAATAGCCCGTTCCCGGCTAGCTACCCCCTAGCCTACGACTTGGCAAAACAGCTTCACTCGGCAGCTGCCAAGCGGGGTAACCATGAATTTTCCAGTCATTGGGCCGGGGAAGGAGTCCCCTACGCCCGCGAATTACCCGCAGCAGAGCTCATGCAAACGTTGATAATGGAACTTAGGTTTGCGCTGATTTAAGCGTTCCTTCCCGGAGATAGGCCGAAGTCAGACACAATCATGCTTCACCATCATCGCTGACAGCGTGCCCGATCTCTTCCTTCTCGTTGATTTGCGCGGCGTAAGCAGAATTTCAGATACGCGCTGCTTTAAGCGGCAGAACCTTCCGGATGACCGGATCAAACGTACCGACAGGGCGAAAGCTGCAAAATTTTTTTTGAGTCATTCGGCAGCCGTTCGAGTACCGAGCGGATCGTAGCTTACAAACAGGCGTCGGTCGTAGCCATATCAGCGGATTTGACCCAGAAAAGAGCTTCAAGCCATATATGCTTGAGCTACAAGATATGGATTGCCGATGGGTTCAAAGACGTTGTGGGAGCGGACAAGAAGCCTTCACACTAGGTGCGGGCAAGAATAAGAAACCCGCTTGGTCGCCGTTTTCATTGAGCATGGCGAACCGGTTCGATCCGGCTACACGGCAAGACGTTGTCATCTGTCCTAGCGATGCGATAGTCCATCACTCTGGTAAACGTCGTCGCATACGAGGAATACAAATTGAACGTTGAAGATATGCGAACCTTTGTGGAAGTCGCCGACACTGGTGGAGTTTCCGCGGCAGCAAGACGGCTCGGTGTTACAAAATCGATGGTTAGCCGACAACTGCATCGACTGGAAGCCCAGCTCGGTGTCCAGCTTCTGGCGCGCACGACCCGCGGTGCCGCGTTGACTGAAGCCGGCGCAACATTTCGCGATCACGCGGCGAGGGTGTGTGCAGAAATAGACGCAGCAAGAGAGATGATCGTTCCGATGGGGGATCTTTGTGGCCTTCTAAGGATCGCAGCCCCGCTTTCTTTTGGACCGACACACTTTGCACCCGTGTTCATCGAAATGGCGAAACGTCATCCCAACCTCCGAATTCACATCAGTTTTAGTGATCATGCTGTTGATCTCGCCACGGATGGGTTCGATTGCGCAATTCGCCTCGGTCGCTCTGAACATCCTGGTCTAGATTCTCATCGTGTCGGGCTTATTTTCGGGAAAGTCGTCGCCAGTCCGGCCTACGTTGAAGAGCACGGATCTCCGGAAACTTTGGAGGAGCTTGTTTCAAATCACGTCGCCCTGACGCAAGGAGATGAGGCGTGGCAGCTTATAGACGGCGACAAGGTCGTCTCGGTTAAGCCAATTAGCCGGTTCAGAGCGGATAACGGGATCGCTCTAGTCGCCGCAGCGCTTGAAGGGCTGGGAGTCGCTATTCTTCCTACTGGTCTTATCAGCCGTCACTTGGCTTCGGGCACGTTAGTGCCGGTGATGACAGATTTTCCTGTTCCTGACGCTGGCATAGATGTTGTTTGTTTACATTCGAAGTATACAGTACGAAAAATACAGGTGCTTACAGAAATGCTCTCAGAGAGTTTTGACCACAGTTCGGTCTCGGGGGCGCCTTTCGAACAGTCGCTCGCGGTAGCAGGGTCGACCCGAGCGATTGTTAAATGAATCAAGGCCCATCAGCGTAACGGGTCAATTCCGGTTCGAGGGTATCGATAAGCATTTCCGTCAGTACTCTCACCTTCGTGTTAGGCTGTAGTCCAGGTGGCCGAACCACAAATATGCCTGCTCGCGGCAGAGGATAGCGCGCTAGGACCGGAACTAGAGTCCCAGCAGCCAGATGATCGTGAATGAATTGGTTGGCCAACGCAGCTATACCAAGACCAGCGGCGGCGGCCGCGGCAAGAGCAGTCCCGCTGTCTGCTTTGAAGCGACCTTTCGGCTTAATGACAATAAGTTTGTCACCATCCATGAGCTTCCAGGTATCCGCCCCAAGAAGCGCTTGATGTGAGAACAAATCTTCCAGGGTCTCAGGACTACCGTTTTTCCGTATATATTCCGGGCTAGCTACGAGTTTTCCATGGAGTGGCCCGATGCGGCGGGCAATAAGGTTCGAATCGTCAAGGAAACCGACCCGAATGCCACAATCGAAACCCTCACTTACCAGATCAACGAAGCGATCAGTGTAAGAGGTATGGATTTGGAGTTGAGGGTGCCGTTTCCCCATCTCTGCCAAAACGGGTGCGAAATGGGTTGGCCCGAACGAAAGTGGGGCAGCTACGTGGAGGAGCCCTCGAAGCTCACCAGCTGGTAATATCGTTTCCTTTGCTACATCGAGCTCGGCGCAAACTCTTAGGGCATAATCGTAAAACGTCGCACCTGCATCAGTCAAAGATATCCCACGCGCTGATCTTACTAAAAGCTGGACACCTAGGGAAGTCTCAAGCCGGCCGACGCCACGACTTACCATCGACTTCGAAAGCCCAAGTCGCTGCGCCGCTGAAGTTAAACCTCCAGAATCAGCAACCGCAAGAAATGTCCTCAGATCATCAGTATCCACCACGCATTTCCTCTTAAAGAAGCTCATTGTGAGACACGCCGCCTGACCCGGACTTGGAGCTTGCTCCGTCCGCTCCTGACACGAGGCTGGTAGGATGGGACCCGGTTGGTTTCGATATCAAATGGTACACTGCTGGATCTCTCGACGGCTGCCGCAGCTATCGAGCCAACTTCAGCGCTCTTATCGCGGGTGCTACTTCAACTCCTAGAAGTCGAATCGATCTTACCATCGCCGCGTATTCGGACGCTGCCGACGTCATCTGGAAAGCGACGCGGGAAATCCCTCCAAGTACGTCACTAGCGTGTCTTATCTTCGCCGCCACCGTACCCGGATTACCAACTAAAAATGCCCCACGCGAGCTCGTCAGCTCATCAAATTGTGTACGCGTTGGTTCCTGTAAGCCGCGCTCACGCGCATATTGGCCTACCATTCTGGCCCATCCAGGGAAGAATATATTCTGCGCTTCACTGTCGCTATCTGCCAAGAAACCCATTGCGTGCACTCCCACCTTTAACTTGACCGCGTCATGCCCGGCACGCCGCCCTGCCTCGCGATAGAGATCTACGAGAGGCCGGAATTGTTCAAACGTCCCTCCGATGATTGCGATCATCAGCGGCAAGCCGAGGTCTCCCGCTCGTTCAAAGGATTCCGGTGTGCCGCCCACGCCTACCCATATAGGTAGCTGTGGCTGATGCGACCGCGGGAATACGCCTTGCCCATTCAACGAAGGACGAAATCGTCCCTGCCAAGTTGGATTCGTCGTCTCTCTTAGTTTGAGCAATAACTCGAGTTTTTCTGAAAACACAGCGTCGTAATAATGCAATGGTAGACCGAACAACGGAAAAGCCTCCACAGACGATCCTCTCCCGACGACCACTTCGGCGCGCCCGCGGGAAATGAGATCAAGTGTGGCAAACTCCTGAAAGACCCGCACTGGATCGGCGGCGCTCAATACGGTGACAGCACTTGTTAGTTTAATCCGCCGAGTGCGAGCAGCCGCAGCACCCAGAATAACCGCAGGTGCGGAGTCGAGGAATTCACTTCGATGATGCTCGCCAATGCCGAAGAAGTCGAGATCGACGCTGTCAGCGACCTCGACTTCCTCAAGGAGGCTAGCCATCCGATCGGCACCCGCCGCCATTTTTCCGGTTGCAGAATTTGGAAAGAAGCCAGCGAAGCTGTGGATACCAATGTCCATGGGAATTGCGTCTCTAGCCTAAGTGAGGTGAGTGCGATGTTGGTAGACCGGCTTGAAGGTGGCGAGGGCTCAGTGAAGTTTGATCCATCCACCGATCCTCGCCCGTATCAGCTTAGAAACCGGAGCTTTCCAGTGACTCGACTGGGGTTTTAAGCAGTTGCTGCTCCCAAAGGAACGCGATGCCGATGCCGGGTTCAAAGTCCTTGAGCACTTCCACGAACGCGTCAGTGTTCTCGGTCCGAGCATGGTCTCGGTACCATTCGGATGCAAGCGCCAACCATGTCATAACATTGGCTCCCGCAGCGATCATTCGCTGGACCGCTCGCTCGTGCGATTCAACGGATACGCCACCGCAAGCATCAGTGATCACGGTCACGTCCCAACCTTCGCCGAGAGCATGAATAACTGGCATGGCGACGCAAATCTCGGTGTAGAGTCCCGCAATAATAAGCTGTTTGCGACCGGTTGCCTTCACAAGATCAACAACCTTCTTATCTTCCCACGTGTTGAGGGTGGTGCGATCAATGACTTCCTGGTCGGGAAATATCTCTGTGATTTGAGGGAATATCAGTCCACCACGGTCGGCTACGACGCTCGTGATAATCGTCGGCACACCAAACGCCTTGGCCGACTTGGTCAAACCGGCTGTGCTTGCTACCACATCTCTTGGAGAGTGGCTGTTTACATTCGCAAGCTGAAAGGGCTGATGATCGATCAGGACAAGCACCGATTCCTCAGGGCGAAGTAGCGAGTTGAGTCCATTGCGCAAGCTCATGATAATCCTTTAATTTTGAAGTTGCCCGGTTAGCAACGATCACGTTGCCGAAGAGAACGTGTCATCCTGGTTCCGTGCCAGCTAGTCAGGCTTCGCGCGACACTCTGTCGCGATTTGGGGAACGCTGCGATGCCAGACGCTCGCCCATCGGCTCCTTGATACTTGAAAAGCTACCTCGCTGGTAAGGACAGGGGGCAATGCCCGACTGCCTGTTCCTGTTTGTGCGACAGACTTCCTCGCAGAGTGCGACTGTTAGCGAACCTTCGTCAACGCTACGGTTAGTCATCACCAAGGAGGAATGATGTGGTCAACAATTCAACCACCAAAGCCGAAGCCCATCGCGAGGCTTCCGTCGCAGACACTGACATTGATCTTATCAATTTGCGGTCGGCAGGCGTATTTTGCGAGACATCTACGACCGCTTTAAAGTCAGAGGAACAAGCAGCTGAGAAGAGACCGGTAGGGAGCAGACAACTCCTCTTGTCCCTGTCAGCGCTCGTGGTGTTTTCGGGATCGGTTGCTCATGCTGACCCGAAACCGGTGAACGAAAACAATTGGCCATCTTACAACAGATCGCTGGCAGGCGACCGATATTCGCCGCTTGAGGAGATCAGTCAGGACAATGTTGCTAACCTGACGCGCAAATGTGAATATGCCCTTCCGGAACCAACATCGTTCCAGACCGGTCCTCTGGTGATCGAGGGTGTCCTTTACTTTACTTCACCCAGTGGGTCTTTCGCGGTCGACGCGGCGACCTGCGAGGAGCGCTGGCGCGTCACCCATTCCGTACCAAAGGGCGAGGGCGTCATCTCGGCAAACCGTGGGTTTGCCTATCTCGATGGCAAGCTGTATCGGGGCACCATGGAGGGGCATGTGCTTGCACTCTCTGCAGAGGATGGCCGGACGGTGTGGGATTCCCGGATCCCGGACGCTGGCCCGGGCGTCACCATACCTATGGCGCCGATCGCTGCCGACGGCAAGGTTTTCGTCGGCAATGCCGGCGGTGACCGCGCCAATGTCAGGGGGCACGTCTATGCGTATGACGCGCAGACAGGCAAGCTGCTTTGGCGCTTCGAGGTGATCCCTGACACGCCCGAGATCCGGGCTACTTGGAAAATGCCTGAGGGCAACCCGCTTTCGGGCGGTGGTGTGTGGGTCTCTCTCAGTTACGATGAGGAGACGGGCGTCGTTTATGCACCCACCGGCAATCCCGCGCCAGATTTCGATGCCGAACTTCGCGAAGGCGACAACCTTTATGTCAACTCGATCATCGCCATCGATGGTGAAACAGGCAAGCGGATCACCCACAACCAGGTCGTAAAACGCGACTTCCACGATTGGGGCGTTAGTGCTGCTCCAGCGCTTGTTACGACTGCCCGCGGGCGCAAAATCGCGGCTTCTGCTAACAAGGATGGACTGCTCACGGTTCTTGACAGAACGAATCTCAGCGCCGGTCTTCCTTTCGTGTATGCCCAGCCCACGACTACGCGCGAAAACGGCGATGTGCCGCTTTCGCGCGAGCGCCCCACCAAATTTTGTCCAGGGTTATTCGGCGGGACTGAGTGGAACGGCGCTGCCTACCACCCCGCTGAAAACACCCTATTCGTCGGTGCTGTCGATTGGTGCTCAACAGTGACGCTCCAGTCCCGTGACGCTCCTGTTCCGCCTACAGGCGATATTTGGCTCGGGGTTCTCGAGCCTCTCAACAAGGTTCTCGCAGACTGGTCGACAGCACGTGGCTGGCTCACCGCTTTCGATGCCGACACGGGCGATATACGCTGGAAGCTGGAGACTCCAAAACCCGTCCTCGCCGGTATTACCCCAACGGCAACCGGACTGGTCTTCGCAGCGGACCTCGCCGGCAACCTGTTCGCACTCGACGCGGCAAGCGGTAAGCGGTTGTGGAACGACAATCTGGGCCAGCCTCTCGGCGGCGGGCTTATAACCTACAAGGCAGGCGAAAAGCAGTTCGTTGCGGCGGCTGTCGGCAATGGCGGCGGGGTCTGGCCGATCGACGTGACGCGCAGCAGCATCGTCGTCTACGGCCTCCCGTAACGCGAAACGTTCGACGAACCGGCGGTCTCGCAGCTTGGTACGCCCCTATTTTGCCGAGACCGCTCCTTTCCACGAGCCAACCGAACAGGTGATTCATGAGTGAACTTGCTGGAAAACGCGCGCTGGTGACAGGCGCGTCGCGAGGCATCGGCGCAGCGATCGCGGTCATGCTGGCCAAGAAGGGCGCTGACGTTGCCATTACCTACGAAAGCTCCGCCGACAAAGCCGGCCACGTGGTGAGCGAGATCGAGCGAAAAGGGCGAAAATCCCTAGCCATTCGAGCCGACAGCGCTGATCCCGAAGCGGTCAAGCGCGCAGTTGAGGAAACGGTCGCCGGCCTCGGCGGGCTCGACATTCTTGTCAACAATGCCGGCATTGCTCGATACGCCAGCGTCGGCGACGACGGAAGCCTTGCAGACCTTGATGCCATGTTCAATGTGAATGTCCGTTCGGCCGTGGTGGCCTCGGGCGCCGCCATGCAGCATCTCGGTGAAGGCGGGCGCATCGTCATGATCGGATCCTTTCTTGCGGAGCGCGTGCCGTTTCCCGGAGTAACGCTTTACTCGACCACCAAATCCGCACTCTCGGCCTTCAGCAGGGGCCTCGCGCGTGACCTCGGTTCACGGGCCATAACGGTGAACCTTGTTCAGCCGGGGCCGACCGACACTGATCTGAACCCGGCAAACGGGGATCACGCGGATGGACTACGGGCCCTCACCGCGCTCGGACATTACGGCGAGCCCGGTGATATCGCGTCGGCGGTAGCGTTTCTCGTCAGTCCCGCGGCGAAATTCATCACCGGAACGGTGCTCAACGTAGACGGCGGGATCAGCGCCTAGCACCTTTTATTGCTTTGGAGGAAATGACTATGGGCCACCTTCGCATTGTAAGAGGCATGTCGATCTCACCGCATCGGAAACCTGCGATCACCCTGTCACGGGCCATCCTGACCGCAGTTGCCATAGCTTGCGCGGGTAACGCAGCTGCATCCCCCACCGAAATTATCATCGAAGGGCCGGACACCTTCCCTGAAAATATTACATCGACGCAAGACGGAACCCTTATCACCGGTTCAGTAGGCTCGGGCGGCATCTTCAGGGCGTCACCAGGCGCGGCCATCGCCACCCAGTGGATTGCCCCTGGCGACAACGGCCTACTCGACACCTTCGGAGTCCTCGCCGACGACACATCAAACACTTTATGGGTCTGCTCTTCGCGCATGGACCCGCCCGCCGCTGGCGCGCCGCCTTCAGTCCCAGCACTTTACCAATACAATCTCGATACCGGCGCCTTCCGTAGCAAACATCCGCTTCCGGGCGACAAGGGCCTTTGCAACGACATCGCTATTGGCCCCGATAAGGCGGCCTATGTCGCCGACACCACCGGGGGACGCATCCTGCGCCTTCCGAACGGCGGCGAGACTTTGGCGGAATGGTCCAGATCCGCGGAACTCGATGGCGCTGACGGCCTCGACTTTCAGGAGCGGCAGCTGTTCGTGAACAGCTTCACCACGGGAAAGCTCTTCCGCATCGAATTGAAGGAAGACGGCTCCGCTGGTGCACCGGTCACGCTTACTACATCACGCCCACTGATGCAGCCGGATGGGCTGCGTCGACTAAACGACACGCAGTTTGTCATGGCGGAAGGCGGAGGCACCATCGATCTTCTTACCGTAAAGGGCGACACGGTCGAGGTGGAAACGCTGCGATCGGGCTTGATCGGCCCGGCTGGCGTCACCATCGTCGGCGGCACTATCTGGGCTCTGGAATCCAAGCTTTCGATGCGCGGTCAATCCAAGCTCGATCCGGCGCCATTCAAGGCTTACGCAGTTCCCGTGGCTGGGGACTGATACGATCTTGGCGCTAGATGCGCCAAGCGCAGCGCTGAACGACATGCCTCCAGCAAGCCGTGCAGATGCGCTGCAACACCACGTTTGCTGCAAAGCGTTTAACGTGTTCGTGAGGGCCGGTTCACAAAGTGGCCTGCTCGACTACTTTCGCCCTGCGGCCTTGGTCGCGAAACAAAAACGATAGGAGTTCCGATATGAAATGGACTGCACCAAAGTTTGTTGAAGTAAGCTGCGGAATGGAAATCAACCGCTACGCACCGGCAGACGGCGACGAGCCGGTTCTGTTCTAATCGTGAAGGGCACGGGGCTTATAACCGGTCTCCGGTTTCTCGTGCTCGGCTCTGCCGCGGGCGGCGGTCTGCCGCAATGGAACTGCAATTGTTCTACTTGCGCCGCCGCCCGCGATCCTTCTTCCGGAATTCTTCCGCAGACGCAGTCGTCGCTTGCCGTCAGTCTCAACGGCGAGACATGGGCAATCTTCAACGCCTCTCCCGACATCCGCCAGCAGATCCAGCAGACGCCGCAGCTTCATCCCAAAACACTTCGCCACAGCCCGATCAAAAGCGTCGTCATCACCAATGCGGATGTGGATCATATCGGTGGGCTGCTGACGCTACGCGAAAAACAGCCCTTCGATCTGTTCTCCACCCCGGCAATCGGTGCGGTGATCGACGCCAATCCGGTTTTTCGGGTTCTCGACCCGGCTTTCGTCAGCCGCAAGGCCATAAGGCTGGAGGAAGAGTTTTTCCCGCTCGACGGGCTTGCGGCGCGGATATTTGCCGTACCGGGCAAGGTCGCGCTGTTTCTGGAGGATGGGGAGCCGGAACTCGGTCTTGAAGGCGAGCAGACAATCGGTGTCGAATTGATAGCCGGCGGCAGGCGCGCCTATTATATTCCCGGCTGCGCAACGCTGCCGCACTGGCTGTGTGAGCGCATCCGCGGGGCCGACCTCGTCTTCTTCGATGGCACCGTGTTTACCGACGACGAGATGATCCGTGTCGGCACCGGAATCAAGACCGGGCAGCGCATGGGACATATGCCGATAACCGCAGATGGCGCCGGCAGCCTCGACGTGCTGTCCCGGCTGGACTTGGGCCGCATGATCTATGTGCACATCAACAATACCAACCCGATCTGGCGCGACGGCCCTGAGCGAAACGCCGTTACCGCCGCCGGTTTCGAGGTCGGTCACGACGGAATGGAGATCGACCTTGCCTAACGCACAAAACAGAGCGGATTTCGAAGCCCGGCTGCGTGCCATCGGTGATGCGCGTTATCACGACAAACATCCCTTTCATGGCATGCTGCATGGCGGCGAGTGCACGATCACGCAGGTTCGCGCCTGGGTGATCAACCGCTTTTATTACCAGAGCCGCATCCCGCTCAAGGATGCTGCCTTCATGTCCCGTTGCGAGGATGTCTCGATCCGCCGTGCGTGGCGCAAGCGCATCGAGGATCATGATGGCGGACAAGAAGAAGGTGGAGGCATTCGCCGCTGGCTGAAACTGGCCGAAGCGGTTGGTCTCGATCCGGATTATGTTTCTTCCAACCGGGGCGTGCTGCCGGGAACCCGCTTTGCCTGCGATGCCTATGTTCGTTTCGTGCGCGACATGCCGATGCTCGATGCAGTGGCTGCCTCGCTGACCGAACTCTTCGCTCCCGCCATTCATAAAAACCGTATTGCCGGGCTGATCGAACATTACGCCTTCGCCAACGACGAAGCCCTTTCCTATTTTCGCAAGCGCCTCGACGAGGCGCCGGTGGATGTCGCCTTCGGCCTCAATTACGTGCTCGACCATGCCAATACGAAGGAAAAGCAGGATGCGGCGGCCGCCGCCCTGACCTTCAAGACCGACGTGCTTTGGGCGCAGCTCGACGCTTTGCATCACGCTTACGTCTCTCCTGCCCTTCTGCCTTTGGGCGGCTGGGACGGAAAGGAAGGCGTGATCGGTGATCTCGACCAGCCGGCGCGTAAGCAGGACGCCGGGCATGACATCAAGGGAGCGGCCGAATGAGCGAGCCTTCTGCGGTAACGGTTACGGCGCAGACGGTGGCCAAGCTCGCCCGCGGCGTGCGTCTGCGGGAAGATCCGGTGCGCGGCCAGACCGTGCTTCTGGCGCCGGAACGGGCGCTGGCGCTCGACGAGATTGCCGTGATGATCGTCAACGCGCTGGATGGCGAACGCAACCTTGGCGCCATTTCCGAGGAGTTTTCGGTCAAATTCGAAGCGCCGAAGCAACAGATCCTGGTCGATGTGATCGCTTTCATCGAGGAATTTTCAAAACGCAGGATGCTGGAGCTGAAGTCGTGAATGAGCACGTCAACCTTGCGCGGACAAGCGAATGGAACGGTGAACGTGTTCATATCCCCGCGCCGATCGCCATGCTCGCCGAACTGACGCATCGCTGTCCGCTCGCCTGTCCCTATTGCTCCAACCCGCTGGAGCTGGACGGCGTCAAGGCCGAGCTTTCCACCAATGAATGGATCTCCGTCTTTCGCCAGGCGGCGGCCCTCGGTGTGCTGCACCTGCATCTTTCGGGCGGCGAACCGGCTGCCCGGCGCGACCTGGTGGAACTGACCGCTGCTGCGGCCAAGGCAGGGCTTTACACCAACCTGATCACATCCGGGATCGGGCTGACGGAAAAGCGGATCGCGGAACTGTCTGAGGCCGGGCTCGATCATCTGCAGCTTTCGATCCAGGGCGCGACACCGGATTTGGCCGACAAGGTTGGTGGCTACAAGGGCGGTTATGACCGCAAGATCGCGGTTGCGGAATGGACACATGCGGCCGGCATTCCGCTCACCGTCAATGCCGTCTGCCACAAGCAGAACACGGACCAGATCGGCGACATGCTGGATCTTGCCGTCAGGCTTGGCGCCCGCCGCATCGAGATCGCCACCGTGCAGTTCCATGGCTGGGCGGAAAAGAACCGCCAGGCATTGATGCCGACGAAAGAGCAGGTGCTCAGCACGAACGCCCTGGTTGATGAAGCCCGCAAACGGCTGGAAGGCATCATCGTCATCGACTACGTGCCGGCCGATCATCATTCGACCTATCCCAAGGCCTGCATGGGCGGCTGGGGCCGCACGGGCCTCAATGTCACGCCGTCCGGCAAGGTTCTGCCTTGCCATGCGGCCGAAAGCATTCCGTCGCTGGCATTCGAGACTGTGCGCGACCTGCCGCTTGCCGACATCTGGTACGATAGCGACGCGTTTAACGCCTATCGCGGCGACAGCTGGATGTCGGATCTCTGCCGCAGCTGTGATCGCAAGGCGATCGACATGGGCGGTTGCCGCTGTCAGGCGATGGCGCTGGCTGGCGATCCGGCTGCCACCGATCCGGTCTGCATTCGATCGTTCAAGCGGCAGGCGTTGGTGGAACAGGCCGACATCGACAGCCGCGCCGAGCCCCCGGACTTCGTCTATCGCGGTCGATGACCGGAATATGAATAAGAAAGTCATAACCTCCCTTGAAGCTTTCTTCAGTCATTTTTCGGCGTAAAACAGCGAGCACTCTAGAAATTGAAGTCATTATAAGGCCAGAGCGTCCAAAAATCACATGGCGGCAGGTTTGTTCGTTCCTCTTTGCGCGACACAGTTAATCAAAGTCGAAGGCTTCAAACGACTGAACTGCTTATCTAGTGTTGTGGCTTACCCCTTCGAAATCACTCTTTGCCAGCTTTACAGGAGCGATCTCGACTTGCGGTGCGTATCTTTGATCTCGTGGAGAATAAGATGTCTGTAATGAACTTACGAGAATTTTTCACCCGCTATATCGCCGTTTTGAACACTCACAAGTTTGATCAGCTCGTCGAATTTATTCATGACGAGCTTCTCGTTAATGGACATAGAGTGACCTTGAGCCAGATGATCCTTGAACTCGAAGGGCATGTGGCCGCAGTCCCCGATTTAGTATGGCGCGTTGAAAACATTGCCGTCGAAGGTGACCAGGTCGCGGCTCACTTAATCAACAAGGGGACCCCAGTGAGGGAATGGTTTGGCTCTATGCCAAACGGCTCCAGCGTCGAATTTGCCGAGCATGTATTTCATAAGATCCGCGATGGTCGGTTTTACGAACAGAACTTTCTGCTTGATAAGTTTTCAGTGCAAAATCAGCTTGCCCCTCAGTGAGCGATTATTGATCAGTTCCCGCCTCTGAAACCGTGACCGCATTAATCAGCAAGATTTCTATTCATCGGTTGTCCCGGTCAAACACGACAGTTCGCTCCGTTAAACGGAGTAGAAATCAAGGGGGTTTGGCTGATGCGGTAAAACGCCAGACGGCATCGATCATGTAATTTCTGCGTAATTATGAAATCCCATAAGCTTCCGGCGGGATAGCGCTTCGCTCTCGCAGTCGAATGACCTACCTAAAAAGAAGGTACATGAAATGAGCAAAGCCTCACCAGATTACGTCTTCATGCGACGCCTGTGTGCCGGAACGATGTTCGCAGGCCTCCTCATCCTGACCGGTTGCCAGACCCCTGAACAGGAACGCTACGCCGATCTCGACACCTGCTCTGGAATGGGCACGCGATACGGATCATCATCTCATACAGGATGTATGCTTCAGCAGCAGCAGCGTCGTGACGACGCACAATTGCGGACCCTTGAATCGGCAAGGCTAAGTCAGATCATGGCGGAAGATGCACGCCGGCAGCACGAGCGAATGAGAAGAGAGAGGCAGCGGGACTAGGTTCAGGTTCGGTGGGAGGTTGAGCTGATCAAGTTCGACTTAATTGACCAGCGGCCTGCTGATGAGAGCCGGCCTTGAGACGTATATGCGCCAGCCTCCTACCGATGATGCCCATTCCCTTAGTCAGCATCCGATCACAGCCCCAAATTTGGAGACTCACGGCTCATGTCCAATCCATTGCGCCATGCGCTACGTCTCATCCGGCGCCACAGAACTGAGTTCATTGTCGTCAATGCAGCATTTTTTGGCCTGTTTGCAATGACAATGACGGTGACGCTGCTGAATCCGGAAATCCAGCCAGCCGTTTTGGATGCGATATCGGGCATCGTACGCACCGACCTTGCCGCACAGGTCTATCTTAGCGGAAACGTCCTCTATGCAGCATCAGCAACATTGGCCGTCAATCTGGGGATCGCAGTGCTGCTCATTACGATTCCATCGTTTGTTGTGCCTTTTTTCGGCACCGTGTTCGCGATGGTATTTGCGGCGGCTTATGGTGTTACGCTGGCTCCGATTGGTCCTTACGCGGCGGCAATGATCCCTCACTCCATCACGGCGCTGATCGAATTCCAGGCCTATATTGTCGCGGCCTTCGGCGCCTATTTAACCGGGCGCATCACTTTTTTGCCTTTGGCGGGCGAAAAGCGGCCTGTCGGCCGAAGATACAAGACGGCAGCCGCGCATGTTCTATCGCTTTACGCCCTTGTCGTCCCGCTGCTTCTCTTGGGCGCGGTCTACGAAGCCTTTGAAATCATCTATCTCGTAAGATACTTCATTTAGTGACATGAAAATCCTGCTGGTCGAAGACGATCCCGAAATGGCCGAAGCGCTTCGGACAGCGCTTTCAAGGCATGACTTCGTCTTGGCGGCGGTGGCGGATCTCACCACGGCGCGAGAAGCGATCGCCATCGAACGATATGATGTTGTTCTCATCGATCGCCAACTTCCCGACGGTGACGGCAGCACTTTGCTCGCCGAGATCCGGCAAACAACCAATCCACCCCGCTCCATAATCATCTCCGCCATGGGATCCACAAAAGACAGGATTGCCGGGCTAAACGAGGGCGCAGATGACTATCTGCCCAAACCGTTCGAGGTCGATGAACTGGTCGCCCGCCTTAATGCGGTGGCACGCCGAACGCCTGAGGCCAAGGCAGACGTCATCACGACCGGCAATGTCCGTTATGATCGGGTGACACGAGACCTGTATGTCGACGGCATACGGCAGGAACTTGCTCGACGAGAACTTCTTATCATCGAGTCGCTTCTCAAGAATCTCGGACGAACGGTGCTGCGGTCTTCGTTGGAGGAAAGCGTGTACTCCTTCGACGACGAGATCCAATCCAATTCGCTGGAAGCCAACATGTCGCGCCTCCGGCGCAAACTGGCGGATGCTGGTGCGGATATCGTTATCCGCAACATTCGCGGCGTCGGATACTTCCTCCTTGAGCAGAAATGACATGTCTCACCACTCTCTGCGCTGGCGTTTCACACTCGGCTTCATCACGCTTCAGCTTGTCACCATCATCGCCTCATTCGGGCTGGTTTTATACATCGCGACCCTGAGCGCTCCTGGAGGGGCGGTACCCTCTGCCTGGTACCCACAGGAGATCTCGAAGTCGGTGACGGTTGACCACAATGGCGAAGCAGCGATCGATCCGACACCGGCACTCAAGACAGTGATGGATGAATGGCCGACGTCCTGGTTTGAGATTCGCCTCGCTAACGGCTCCATATTGCGGCACGGCGAGATTCCGAAAGATATCGCCGAAAACGCGGCGTTCCTCACCAATTTTCGCAGTGTTGAATTGCGCGGCTATGTCGATGCTCCGGACCGCCAAGCCACGATTGACACGCTAACAACCGTCGCGGGAGAAGCAACGGTGTTCGCCGGTGGCGTATCCATGTCCCTATACCAACTTGTTTTTGTAGTGGGACAGATAACGATCGGCGTCCCCGCCTTGATACTTCTCGTGGTCACCCTTGTGGGTGTCCCGTGGGTCACGAAATGGTCGCTTCGCTCCCTCAGGCAACTGACCGAGCGCTTGAACAGGATCGACTTCGAGGCCCGCGGCGGCGTTGTGGATGAACGAGGATTGCCAAGCGAGCTATTGCGGGTTGTCAGGGAAATCAATCTCGCTCTCAATCGTCTCGACGCCGGTTTCGAAAAAACGGAGCGCTTTTTCGTCAACGCAGCGCACGAACTGCGCACACCCATCGCTATTGTTCAGGTTCGCGCGGACACGTTGCCGCGAAGCGACGAGAAGCTCCACATCCAAAGGAGCATCAAACGGCTGACGGCCATCACGAACCAGCTTCTGGATATCGAGCGATATCGGCAGAATCCGCCGATCTCGCAAAACATCGAATTGGTCCATCTCTTGTCAAGGGTTGTCGCCGACCTCGCGCCATTCGCGATTTCCGAAGGTTATGAGATATCTTTCGACACCGACGTTTCCAAAGTATCCATGGAAGGTGATGACGAGGCGCTGCAGCGCGCCTTCTCCAATCTCCTGCGCAATGCCATTCAATACGGAGGTAGGCGCGGCGAGATCGCGGTGAAGCTGGAAGCCGATGGGGCCATCCTCATCTCCGATCAAGGCATCGGTATAGCGAAGGAATTTCATTCACGCATTTTCGAGCCATTTTATCGCGTTAATCCGCATGGATCCGGGGCTGGTCTCGGCTTGGGCATGGTCAACGAGATTATTGAAAAGCATGGCGGCTTTATAGAGCTCAAGTCATCACCGGGTCAGGGAAGCGTCTTCGTCATTCGGTGGCGCAATGCACTGCGTATCGAAAGGCGTCGTCAAGAACCCTAGATCCGGCGTATCGTGACGGACGGTACCTGGGTGATCTCTCTGGCTGAGCTAGGTAGCAGAGCGTCAGGCCTCACAGCAATAATGACCGCTCCTGCTCAGTGATGGACAATCCAGCCGACTGTGATGATGACAGTCAAAGCCGCGCCCATAGAAATCTGAAATCCGGATAATGTCATTATGCCTCGCCTTCGTCTTTGAGACACCCGATATTCCGGCGGACAGCTATTCTGCCCGCCGGAATATCTGATCAGGATTTGACGTCTGTTCAGGCGAAGCCTTCAAGCACGACCTTCCCGATCGTTGACCCGCTTTCGAGTTGCTCGTGAGCCTTCTTCAGGTTTGCCGAATTGATCTGACCAAAATTGTTCGTAGCGGTTGTTCTGATCCCTCCATCGTCAACGGCGGCCGATATCTCGTTCAAGATGCGTGCCTGCTCGTCCATGTCCGGTGTGCCATAGATAGCGCGCGTGAACATGAGCTCATGGTGAATCGATACGGCCTTGCGCTTGAATGCCATAATGTCGAAGCCCGATGGATCATCGATGAGGCAGAATCGGCCCTGCGGCGCAATCAGTTCGACAATGTCATCGACATACTGCGCGGTCTGCGTCGTGGAGAAAACGAACGCCGGAGCGCCGATGCCCAGTGCCGCTATCTGGCTGGCGAGCGGCTTGGAGTGATCAACGACATGATGCGCACCGAGCGACTTGACGAAGTCCTTCGTTTCCGGACGCGAGGCCGTGGCAATAACGGTCAGGTCGGTGAACTGCCGGGCGATCTAAATGGCGATCGACCCCACGCCGCCGGCTCCGCCGATGATCAGGACGGCGGGAGCAGCGCCGGGAACCGGCTTCTTCACATCCAGACGATCAAAGAAGGCCTCCCATGCCGTCAACGATGTCAGCGGCAGCGCGGCGGCTTCGGCCCAATTGAGCTTGGACGGCTTCTTGCCGACGATACGCTCGTCAACCAGATGGAATTCGGCGTTTGCCCCCGGGCG
Organism: Agrobacterium sp. Ap1; assembly: GCF_017313375.1. Lineage (NCBI taxonomy): Bacteria > Pseudomonadati > Pseudomonadota > Alphaproteobacteria > Hyphomicrobiales > Rhizobiaceae > Agrobacterium > Agrobacterium sp. Ap1. Next base: position 10,887 of record NZ_JAFLMY010000026.1, on the reverse strand, counting down.
GGTAATAGACCCCGCATACCAGACCTCATCTCCCACTTTGAAACTGGTGACTCCGTCGCCGACTTCCGCGACGATTCCTGTCGCGTCCCAGCCAATGACTTTCCATTCGGCACCATCATCTGGTGAGGCGCTACGTCGAACCTTGTAGTCGACGGGATTGACCGAAATCGCTTTCACCTGGACGAGGATATCCCGGCCTTCGGGTTGCGGCTTTGCCAGTTCGATGTCGATGAGCGAATCCCGGTCGGAAATCGGCGAAGGAATTTTGTATCCGATGGCTTTCATGCGTATCTCCATTTCGGCGTCTTCGACGTCACGTTTGTTTTCCTGCGTTCGCGCGAGCACTGGAAGGAGCCGACTGGCCCCTTCCTTGCGCTTCTCTGGAACATGCTTCGTTGCGGGCATGACGGAGGTTGCTCGTGTTAGCCGGCGGCATCCCCATTTTCATGAACGCTTGCGGCAAATGCGCCGCCCTCGAGATGATAGACCGTCGGTTCCTCCGAGAAGTATACCTGTATGCCGCTCATGAACCGCTCATGGTCTTCGCTCGCTTCGAAGCCGGGGGTATGATCCGTATGCGAGCGCCATTGCACGATCAGGTTGAAGACCTCCGGCGTTTCGACCCCCTGAGCCAGAACATGGCCGCGGTACCCCTGTGCGCGCGTGAGCAGAGGAACAACGCCCTCGAATGCCTGCCTGAACTCTCCGATCTTGTCCTTGTAGACAGGCAGCGCGGCGATCTCATAAATCATGGTTGCACCTTTGTGTCGGCCGACGGGTCAACGGCGATTGCGATCTTACCCCGCAAACCGTTGTTGGGTTTCTCGAGAAGCGCATGGGCAAGCGGAAGGTCGGCGAGCGAATAGACGGCGCCTACGTGCGGCCGTAGCTGACCGCGTTCCACCAGTGTGCTCAGTTCGTCAAGCTTGCCTTGGTTCTGCCTCGTGAAAACGAAGTGGTAGCTCGCGTTCTTGCCCCATGCCTCGATGAGGTTCTGCGGCTGTGTAATGTCCACGATCGAGACGACGCGGCCAAGTTGCGCGAGCACCTTCGGGCTGTGGGACAATGTGTCTCCGCCGAGGGTGTCGAACACGACGTCTACTCCGAGGCCTCCGGTTTCCCGCATGATGACGTCGACATAATCTTCTTTCCTGTAATCAATGACGACGTCCGCTCCGACACTTCGCGCAAACTCGAAATTTTCTTCGCGCACGGTTGTGAAAACCTTGGCACCGACGGCTTTCGCGACCTGGATAGCCACATGCCCTACCCCTCCCGCGCCGCCATGGATCAGGATGCTTTCTCCCACCCTGAGGGCGGCACGTGAGACAAGGGCTTCCCAGGCTGTTCCGCCGACCAGGCTGAGGCTGGCGGCTTCCAGATGGCTGAGCGCACTGGGCTTTCTTCCAATGATATTCTCGTTTGCGACGTGGTATTCGGCATAACTTCCCGGCCCGTCGAATATTTGTGGCGTGTACCAGACCTCGTCTCCGGGAGAGAACGCCGTCACGCCCGGCCCGACGGCTTCGACTACACCAGAAACGTCATGACCAGTAATCGCCGGCAGCGGCACCAGGTCGCGATAGTTGCCTCGCCGAACCTGGTAGTCCAGGGGGTTGATCGAGGTGGCATGGACCCTCACCAGAACCTGTCCCACCTGAGGAACCGGTTTTGGCACGTCGGAAAGCTCAAAGGATTCCGGACCACCAAAGGAGTTGAGTGTCATCGCTTGCATTGCAAATCCTCACTTTTTTCTAACGGCATTTCGTGGCTGTTGACGCTCGTTCGCGAAATTCACAGGTGTTTCCCGTTAATCCCGAAGAGCTGAAAGTCGGCTCATCACCTTCGAGCCCTCTTATCGATTGCTCAATCTCTGGCGGCTTACGAGCTCCAGCGACCGGTCCTGCCCAATTCTATAGGTCTCCTCGTAATGTGCTCCGCCGGCATAAAAGCGATGAGAAAATGTGCTTCCAATGGGAGACTTCAGCAGCCTCGTTGTCGGCTGTCCGTGAAACGTGATGCTGCCCGGAATAGGTTCGAGTGCACGCGCTTTCGTAGCTATTGCCGTCTGGACTGCCAGACCGGCCAGTAGAATGGCAGCGGCAATGGCCTTTCGAGTTGTAACGGTCATAATGCTTTCCTTTCTTGACGCGATACCGCGCGGTCGCCGCCCGGTTTGTGTGTTGAATTGGCGCGCAGAGGCAGCTGCCTGCCTGATGCGATGTCGGGATACTGTGCGCATGAGGATGCCAGGACCGCACCTGTACTCCTTGGCAGCGGCTTCGCGCCTCATGTCGGACCGATCCTGAAATGCGGAATGAGTTCGGTTCCGATCTCATCGAGAACATCGGCGACAGGTCTCTTGCTGAACTTGAGGTTCAGCGCGACGTGGTTGATCCCATTTGAGCGCAGGGCGTCCATTAGGTCGGCCAGCCTCCGCCGGCCTACCCGGTATCCGAGATGGATTGCGCTGGGCGGCGTATCCGGATTTGCGGCCAGATCGACATAGAGCGATTGCGCGATCGGTTTGAATTCTGCCCCGGTGTGATCAAGTGCTTCGCGCCAGAGTCTGGCGACTTGCGCTTGCTGGACCATGTCCCGCGGATAAGTGAGCCAGCCATCACTACGTTGCGCGATCCACTCCAGCGACTGCTGGCTCTGGCCGGTGACGAGAGTGGGCAGCCGGGGCGACAACGGTTTGGGCACGAGGTCGCCGCCGCCCGTAAGCCGGCCATAATGCGCCGACGCGTGAACGGGAAAACGCTTCGTCAGCAACGCTTCGACATAGTCGAACGCGTCTCGGAAGAGTTCGCCACGCAGGTCGGCATCCCGGCCGTATGCCGGGTACTCGACCGGACGGTCGCCCGAAGCCACGCCAAACACGAAACGTCCGCCGGATAGGCGATCGAGCGACGCCGCCGCCTTTGCGACATCGATCGGGTGATGAAGCGGCAGGATGACTGCGCCCGTGGCGAGCGCGATGGTGGACGTGCTCGCCGCGATCGTCGCAAGCCAGACAAAAGGATCGTAAATCTGGCCCAGATCGCCGAAAGTCGGGTCGTTCAGCGGGACATCGCGCGCCCAGAGCGCGGCAAAGCCGAGACGCTCGGCTTGCTGGGCAAGCTCGATCTGGTCGCGCATGGCAGGCTCGGGTCCGTCGAAGGACTCGATCGGGAAATAGATGCCGACTGTCAACTGCTCCGGCGCGAACATGGACGCATAGCCGCCGCCAAAAGGGGTGGGACCGCCACTTACGGCCGGTGATCGAGTGATGGTCATGGCGATACCCCTTCAACATTAGCATTGACGGGCTCACCAACCATGGCGCCGTCTTGATGGCCCCTATTTGATTTATCGCGATTGCTTTCGGTAGCGGCCCCGACTTAGGATCAGTTTCAAATAATCTTTGAAAGTCACCTCATGGACGTCGACGATTTAAGGCTCTTTGTGCGTATCTCCCAGTTGCACAGCATAAGTGCGGCAGCCCGCGATCTGGGCCTCACACCGGCGGGAGCCAGTGCCAAATTGGCCGCTCTCGAGCGACAGCTCAGCGCCAGACTTCTCCATCGCACGACGCGGCAAGCGACGTTGACTGAGGACGGTCTCGCTTTTCTGCCGCACGCGGAACATGTTGTGTTCGCTGCGGAAGCAGCCCGAGCGGCGCTTGGGCGAGAGCAAGCTGCGCCTCGCGGCACATTGCGAGTAGCGGCCCCCGCCTCGTTCGCGCGCATGCATATTGTGCCGGTTCTGCCCGACTTCTGCCGGCAATACCCTGACTTGGCGCTTGATTTGCGCATATCGGACAGCATCGTTGATCTGGTCGAGGGTGCCTTCGATGTGGCGGTTCGTTATACCGAGCTCAGCGACTCATCCTTCGTCGCGCGGCGACTTGCTCCGGACAATCGGGTGCTGGTCGCATCACCCGATTATCTCGATCAACGCGGGCGACCAGCCACGCCCGACGACTTGCCGGAACATACCTGCCTCGTCGTCGGCACGCTGGATCTCTGGACGTTTCGAGGGAAAGATTCACAGGTGATCGAGCGACGTGTCACACCGAGCCTTCGTATCAATGACGGCACTGCGGTGCGCGACGCGGCTTCCGCCGGGCTTGGTATCGCTCTAATGGCCACGTGGTGCGCATCGGACGAGCTGCGATCTGGCGCCCTCGTGCCAGTCCTTCCCGAATATCCGCTTGTCTCAACGCAAACGCTTTGGGCGCTATATCCGAGCTCTCGCGAGTTGGCGCCGAAAGTGAGAGTATTCATCGACTGGCTTGTCAATCGATTTGGGCCGCAACCCTACTGGGACAAAGGGCTCGAGAGTATCCTCATCAAAAGGGGATGATCAGGAGATCGAATGACGAGTTCACAGCGAGAGCAAAAGGCAAATTTGCAGTTCTCCGTATACTGTCAGATGTTTATGCTTCAATTTCTGCCAGCGACCTGGAACGAGCCAGTCACTGCAAAGCCGGCCCTGTCAAATACAAAGACACGGACACTTGCGAGGCTTCTGCGATCTTGAGCCTCCGTTTCTGCCAATTTATCGGCGAACCGCACAAAAAAAGAATGGTCATAATCGAGGCCATCGTCGGACTGCAGGGACGAAACATTTATCCGCATCGCCATCATCGTTCGCGCTGAGTCCCAAGCAAGGCGCTCAACCGGAAAGTCTTCCTGTGTTCATAGGACAAAGCCCAGGACGCTTTAGACGGCAGTTACGCGGTCTTTTCGTGAAGAGCTGCCTGCTGCCTCAGCATGCTTTCACATGCACCCGTATCGACCGGGAGCCCGCTGAGTTCCTGCAGTTTCTCCCCCCATTTGCACATACTGACAAGTACCGGAGCCAGTGATCGCCCCAACTCGGTGAGCTCATATTCCACCTTTGGCGGCACCTCGGGGTAAATGATGCGGCTGATGATGCCATCGGCCTCCAATTCCCTGAGTTGAAGCGTGATCATTCTTGGCGTTGCCGCAGGTGTAAGGCGACAAATGGCATTAAAGCGCAATTTGCCATCGAGCAGATGGAAGAGGATCACCGGTTTCCACACTCCGCCGATGACAGAGATTGTCGCTTCCACAGCGCAGCCGGTCCGGTGAGCCGCCCCGCGCTTGCGTTTTAAAGGGGTACTATCATTCATGATACTACATGCTCTCTTTGTACGTACTTCACCAACAGTCATCGTATCCTTACTTGGGTTGCATGGAAAGAAGGCGCGCTACCTGGTGCGCCGCGTTTCCAGCCGCACATCAAAAGTAGGGAACCAATTCCAATGTCTACCGAACAAAAGCCGCTGATCTCGGTTGTTGGCGCCACCAGCAAACAGGGTCGCAGCGTCGCCACCACGCTGCTCAAAAGCAAACAGTATCGGGTCCGGGCGCTCACCCGCAATCGTGACTCTGCCGAGGCCCGCAGCTTGGCGGATCTCGGCGCCGAAGTCGTTGTCGCGCCGCTTGGCCTCGGCCACGAGAAGGACCTCGTGACGGCCTTCAAGGGTGCCGACGGCGCGTATCTTATGACGCCGCAGCTCCTGCCGCAGGATAATGCCGAGTTCGTGCTCGGCAAACAGCTGGCAGATGCAGCGGTCGAGGCCGGCGTCGGTCACATCGTCTTCTCGACCCTCGAAAATGTCGCCAAGATTTCCGGCGGCAAAAAGTTCACCCCGCACTTCACCGACAAGGCCCTTGTCGCCGACTACATTCGCACGCTGCCGATAACGCATTCGTTCGTCTCGCTGGCCTTCTTCTATACCAACCTGCTGGAATACTATGTACCGCAGATGGACGGCGACACGCTTCTCATGCCGATCTACCTGCCGGAGGATTTCCGTGCACCCTTCGTCGATCCGGTCACTGCGACCGGCCCGGCAGTGCTTTCCATGCTCTCCAACCCTCAGACCTTCAAGGGCAAGACACTCCCGATCGTCGGCGACATCCTTTCTCCGCGCGAGATGGTCGATACATTCCAGCGCGTCACCGGCGTCAAAGCCGAGTACCGCAGCGCTTTCAAGCGCGAAGAGCTTCTGAAGTTCTTCCCTGGTTTCGCCGCCAATGAGCTGCTTGTCGACGAGTTGATCGGCATGGTGGAGTTTGCCGTCGAGTACGGCTATTTCGATAAGGAACACGACCTGGAATGGAGCCGTCGCTTGGATCCGGAGACGCTCTCGTGGGAGCAGTTCCTGAAGTCGACTGGATGGCGCGGCGACAAGACACAGTTCGGTCTATGAACCCTCACATCGGCTACAGCAAGCGTAGGGAATCTCATTGTGGTGCAGACGCCGGACAACGGCGGTCCGGCCTCTGGTGGCACGCAAAGCCCGCACTCGATTTCCCCTTAGCCCTTCAACAGTGGAAGAACAACAATGAGCGTAAAAGACAACAAGAAAATCGTAAGAGAATTCTGCGACCATTTCAGAACGTCGAACGCGGACGGACTGATTGATGCCATGTGCGAGGACGCGACATGGTGGGTTAACGGCAAGCCTCACCTGTTCTCGTCCGCAGGAACGAAGACCAGGGCAGAGGCCGAAGCCATGTTCCGCAACATGTTTTCAGCCTACACAAATGGTCTGGGTATGACGATCATCAACATGGTCGGCGAAGGTGACAGTGTCGCCGCCGAAGCTCGATCGCAAGCGACCACAAAGTCGGGCAAAATCTATGAGAACGAGTATTTCTTTCTCTTCAAGATCCGAGACGGAAAAATCGCCGCTGTGAGGGAGTACACTGACCTCCTGCATGTGCAGGAGACATTTGGTTGATCTTTGGTTTTGCTGGGACGCCGCCAGCGCCGCGTTACAGCGGCAGACAGAAGTATAAAACGCCAACCTCTCCTCACCTACAATCGAAGGGGACTTACAGCGAAGCGGCGTGCGGCAGGTGCACATGCTAGATTCTGAAAGAGAAGTACCGGAATAGCTTTTCGCTGCCACCCTGCGAAACTTTGCGATCCATTCTGCCCAGTTTTGGCAATACTGAAGCCTCGGTCTTGATGAAGGTCGAACCTTTGGCCCACCTATTTCTTATGAACTGAGAGGCAGGGGATCGGTGCCCTCGCTTAGAATTGCAAGATATCGTCGATAGCTGAACACGCGGCCGCGCTTGCGGCCAGTCACCTCATCAACGATGCCCAATCGCTCCAGATCGGCAAGTGCAGCGTTGACCGTAGGTGCGGACAGACCTGTTATCTGGACAATCTGGTTGGCGGTGTGAAAAGGATTCTGCTGGAATAACTCGTGAATACGAAGGGCCGAGCCTGCTCTATCACTCTCCATCGTGATCCGTTCCCGATCTTCCTTGAAGAGATCGACGATTTGCGTCGCAGCTTCAAACGCTTGATTGGCAGTGTCGGCCACACCGGTCAGGAAAAAGTCCAACCAGGCTTCCCAGTTTCCATTTTCGCGGACTTCCTGCAGCAAACGATAATACTCTCTCCGATGGGACTTCAGGTAGAGGCTGAGGTAGAGCAGCGGCTTTCGCAAAACGCCGTTCATGCACAGATACAGGGTTACAAGCAGACGGCCGATACGACCATTACCGTCGAGAAACGGATGGATCGTTTCAAACTGCACATGCAGCAGTCCAGCTTTGATCAGTGCCGGCAAGCGCGACTGGTCGTCATGCATGAAACGTTCGAACGCATCCAGGCAACCGGACATTTCAGTTATGGGTGGCGGCACAAAAAGTGCGTTACCGGGCCGCGTTCCGCCAATCCAATTTTGCGAGCGGCGGAATTCTCCAGCATCCTTAGTGCCTCCTCGCCCACTGTGTAGGAGCTTGGCATGCATTTCACGGATCAGACGCAACGACATGGGAAGCGTTTCCAGTCGTTCCAAACCATACATCATGGCGTCAACATAGTTGGATACCTCACGGATATCGTCAACCGGTTGGCCCGCTTGAGCTTCTGTCTCAAACCGCAAGAGGTCGGAAAGCGTCGACTGCGTGCCTTCAATCTGCGATGAAAGAACGGCTTCCTTTCTCACATACATATAAAGAAATAGCTCCTGTCGCGGCAGCAGCATTGTGATACCGTCCAGACGTCCTAGCGCGCGCTCGGCCAGGCTGAGACGTTCCAGCAATGAAAGCACATCGATCACCGGCTCGGGCGGCAATGGTGGGGGCACGAACGCCCGGACTGTTTCACTAGCGGCGATCGTTTCGACGAAACGACCCATGCGATTTTTGGATACGGAATCAGACATAACCCATTATCAACGTCAGTCGCTATTTAAACAAGGCGCCTTCAATTTAATTAAGCGATAAGCTTAGATAAGCGAGCTTAATTAACGACGCGGGCGCCGAACTCCCGAGCTTTAATGCCGAGTGATTTGTTTCACGGCATCAACCTGAGGATCAGGCAGGTTTGAAAGTGCACGCACGATACATCCTTTCTTAAAGCTCGCCTCATATTCCCGCTCGCCCTCAGCACTGGTGCCGAGAGAAACGGAATAAGCATGCAAAAACAAGACATTTCATCACGCCATTTTCAGCGAAAGATATCCGAATTCTGCGAGCTGCGTATAGCGCCGAACACATCCAAACGGGTACTGGAGAATATCCGGCCCTATTTGGTCAGTTTGATCATCTACCGAAAATCACCCCCGCTCGTGAACGGTCGCATCGACTGGTCAATGATCGGACAGGCCTGTGGAATAGAAGCTGAGCTGACCACTGAATTGAAGAAGCAGCTCCGGCCGGGCTTGGACGCAATCATCCGATGGCTCGGCGCTGCACCAGCAACCGAAGAGAGGCGGACACCAAAGCCAACAGTTCGCCCGGACAAGGTTGCGCCCACCAGAAAGGCAGCCTCCTCCCCCTCGACCAGACAGCCTAAACGTGCGACGGCCGATGGCACCTTTGCCCGCTCTTCGTCACCACCGCGCGGGCCTGCACCGAAGCCAATCAGCTCCTTCCCAGAACCACTGTTCGAAGTGAAAGAAGATCCGGCAAGTTTTCAGGATGCATTGGCCTATCATATGCGTCGGTTCGGCGACACCTACTGGCAACTCTACCGCGCCGTTGTGCAACTGAATGAGACTTTCGACAACAAGACGCTGCTATCGTGGATCCAAGGCGAGCGCGTGCCAAGATCTATCGCAAGTTTTGAAATCCTGCGACGCATCGAGCGACGCTATCGCCTTCCGGAGGGATATTTCAAAGATAAGCTGCCGCATCAGGCGCGCTCGCTTTATGGTCATGACCTCGGTGATATCAATCCGGCTGAGCGGCGCAGAATGTCGTTGCATCTTCCGGATGATTTCAGCAGCCTGCCCTTTGCCAAGCGTCAGGAGATCGTCGATTGGGTACGCCGGGTGATCATTTCCGGATATATCGAAGGCGTTGAAAGTCTGAGGAGAGATATGCAAGCTTTCATCAGAGGCTTTTAGAAAAAGCTCAACAAAGATATGGACTCGGAAGCGAGTCAGGAAATTCAGTGCGGCACGCTTCAAGCCTCTATAGTCCCCAAACCGGAGATATCCGATATAGAAACCGCGTCATTAGGAATTTTTTATATTGAATAGGGAGATTATTAAATAACTCCAATATTTCTCCCGATCTTTTTACGTATCCGTGTCGTATAACTACCTCGTGACGGGTCACGGTAATAAAACCATAGGGCAATCTGTTCGCAGGCGGATTTTTCAATCGTAAAATTATCAATTGAGCATCGCAAAATATCCACTCTATTGATTCTGCAAAGATTATTTCTCGGCCGCATGGTAATTCGAATATCAAGCGATCATCGGATTTAGAGACAACGACTTCGTTCGGAAGCATAAATAGGAGGTGCAAAAGTCCGTACGCCAACAATATAGACCCAAAAATAGGGCTTGACGTAAACACGATGATTGATAGCAGGATGAAGCAGCCAGTAACGATGATCGGAATGATTTTCGATGGCCGCATCGTAATCGAGCTATTTTCCATTGGCACCTCCAAAATTCATCATTTATTAGTTTACGCAATTTTGAGAGGCTATATGTAAAACAACAGTGAATTCCGCCTGGAATTGCACTATTTTGACTATTTTTTCCTTATATCCTACGGACAGAGCCTTGAGGGCCCTGTTGCAAGAATTCTGATGGCGGCAAATAGGCCTTCCTCCGCCTCGGTCACGCAGCTTTTGCTTCGAGATTCTTTACAAGTACTTCCGCAGCCTCGGTGGGTGCGCTGGTCCGATCCGAGAGGCACGGTCAACGATGCGCGCTTCGCCGCAGACGTCGCCAGTCAGATTCGCAGCTTGCCCTTTGCGCATAGCCCGCATCACTTCAAAACCCTTGATCGTCGCATAGGCCGTTTTAAAAGGCCTTGAACCCGCGGACTGGATTAATCAGCTGCTTCGATTTCGCATTGTCCGCTTCGACCACGTCGTTCAGATGTTTGACCTGCCGGTACACAAGGTCCTTCGGGCACTTGCCTTCGGCTTTTAACTGCGCGATCACGGTGCCGTAGGTCGGCGCCTTGTCGGTCGTGGTCCGCTTCTGAAGGGGCTTCTTTCCTACCAGCTTCAGACTTACCGGCGAGCCGGAATCAAATCGACTAATTTATGGCCATTCGCAGCGATCTTCGTGAAGTGATACTGCTCAACAACCGCGCCGTTCAAACCGCTGATGCCGGAAACCCATCTAATACCAATCGTCGCTAATCCTGACTCTTGGGATTCCCAAAGGCCGACGAATCTGAATCGATGACGTAAACAGGAGGTTTGCGATGGGTTCAGCGATTTCATTGCGGTCGGATTTTGATGGGACCAGTTTGCGGCTTCTGGCTCGGCAGACACGCGATGCCGACCAAGCGCGGCGTCTTCTTGCGATCGTGTCCCATGGAGTGGTGTAGCTGGATTTCATAGCCATCGGTGATTTCCGGTAGGGTCGGGTTGCTTAGA